>JAFTMQ010000193.1 GCA_017452305.1 Clostridia bacterium
GATTGCCGCCGTGCTTCTGCCCGAGCCGCCGCCGCCAAGGACGAGAATTTTCTTATTTTTGACGGCGATATTCGCCTCACGAAGCATGAGCATAAAGCCCACACCGTCCGTGTTGTAGCCCTTTCCGCTTGCCGTCACAACGGTGTTGACCGCGCCAAAATCGAGTGCGTCGCCCGTCACCTCGCTTAAATAGCCCATCACGTCGCGCTTGTAGGGAATGGTGACGTTGAAGCCGTCGAAATCCCCCATCAACGCGCGCATGACGCTGTCAAATTCTTCCATCGTGACGGAATACTTGGTGTATTCACATTCCACGCCAAGCTTGGATAAAATAAAGGTGTGGATTTGTCCGCTTATCGATTTAGAAACGTCTTTCCCCACGAGGGCAAGGCGTAATTTTTTTACATTCATCGCGTACCTGCCCCCTCGTTATCCTAAGTTCACGCCGATTTTTTCAAAGAAATCGGGGAAGGAAATCGCACAGCATTCCCCGCGCGAAAGGTTGCCGCCCTTTTCCGAGGCGAGCATACCCACCGCCGCCGTCATCGCAATTCTGTGGTCCAAATAGCTGTCCATGTCCCCGCCGCAAAGCTTACGCTTGCCGCGGATAATTAAGCCGTCGGGAAGCTCGCTACAATCGCCGCCAAGACGGTTGATAAGCGCCGCCGTCGTGCGGATTCTATCACTTTCTTTGACGCGCAATTCCTTCGCACCCGTGATACGGCTTTCCCCGTCCGCAAACGCGCACAAAAGCGCAATCAAAGGCAATTCGTCAATCATCGCGGGGACGTCCTGCGCCGTCAAGCAAATGGCGCGCATATCCGATTTTTCGACGAGAATATCCGCCTTTTCTTCTCCGCCCGAAACGCCGCGATTGCACAAGGAATACTTTACGCCCAACTTATCAAACGCCGTCAATATGCCCGTGCGCGTGGGATTTACGCCGACGTTTTTGCAAAGAGTTTTGCCTTTGAGCGCGCCGAGCGCCATAAAATACGCCGCCGAGGAAATGTCCGCAGGCACGCAAACGTCAACCGCGTGAAGCTTGCTCTTTTTGACCGTCACGGAATTGCCGTTTACGCATATATCCGCACCCATCGCGGCGAGCATGCGCTCGGTATGGTCACGCGATTGAATGGGTTCGGTAAGGGTGGTTTCGCCGTCGGCGGAAACGCCCGCAAGCAACACCGCACTTTTTACCTGCGCGGAAGAAACGGAAATATCCACCTTTGCGCCGCGCAAGGGCTTGGACAAAACGTGCACGGGTGCGCGTCCGTCCGTCGTTTGGATTTCCGCGCCAAGCAAGGATAATGGCTCGGCAACTCTTTTCATCGGGCGAGAAGAAAGCGAAGCGTCGCCAAAAAGGGTGGCTTGCGTTTGTTTTCCCGCCAAAAAGCCCGTCAAAAGGCGAATGGTCGTACCCGAGTTTCCGCAATTTAATTGTTGATTTTGTTTAAAGCTCGGCGTACCCTTGATATGCAAGGCGTTGCCGTCCGTTTGAATTTCCGCGCCCAACGTACGCATACACTCCATTGTGGAAAGACAGTCCTCACCCATAAGCGCGCCCGTAACGTGGGCCTCGCCCTCCGCACCTGCGTTGAACATAATTGCGCGGTGGGTGATCGATTTGTCGCCGGGAAGGGTAAATTCGCCCTCAAAATACTCCCTGCCGTCAATTCGTTGCATACCTGCCTCCTACTTTTCTACTTTTTCGCCGTTTATTTCGCGTACTCAATTAAGCAATTTTTATATTCTTCAAAGGGCAAAGCCAAGCTTGTCCACGCCCCTTTATCTTGCGCCACAGCCATACGGATTTTCCCGTCGTCCGCATTCTTTTTATCCGCCCTCGCCTTTTCCGCCGCTTGTCCGATTTGCGAAAAATCGGGCATGGATTGGGGGGCAACCGCCAAAGCCTTATCGATAAGTGCAAGCAAGCTTTCACCGTACTTTCGATTGCAAACGCCCTGCGCGATGGCGATTTTCGTTTCGATACGCATCCCGTAAAGCACGCCCTCGCCGTGGGAAAGTCCGCTTTCAAGCTCGATAGCATGCCCCGTCGTATGTCCGACGTTTAAGGACTTGCGCTCGCCATTTTCCTTTTCGTCCCCCTCTACCACTTGCGCCTTGTGACGGATACACAGCTCCGTCAACGAAGCCAAAAAATCGAGGTCGGCAAGTTTGTCTATATTGCTTTCCAACTTATCGAAAATCTCGGCGTTGAGCGCGGCATATTTGACAATCTCACCAAGTCCGCACTTGATTTCACGCGCGGGTAAGGTCTTTAAAAAATCGGGGGAAACGAGCACCTCGCAGGGTTGATAAAACGCGCCTACCACGTTTTTAACGCCACACAAATCCACCGCCGTTTTACCGCCGACACTGCTATCCACCTGCGCGAGCAAGGTTGTTGGAATTTGCACGCAGGACACGCCGCGCATAAAAAGCGACGCCGCAAGACCTGCAATATCCCCGACCACGCCGCCGCCAACCGCGAACACGCGCGAGGTTCGATGCATACCTGCCCCCGTCATTTTAATTAAAATGCTTTGCAAGGAAGTAAAATTCTTATATTCTTCCCCTGCGGGCAAGACGAAGATTTCCGCATTAGAAAAATACTTTTCAAACCACGCGGAATACAGCGCATAGACGTTACTATCCGTGACCACAAAGTTTTTTTGCCCTGCTCTCAACGTAGGCAAGCGCATTTCAATCACGTCTGCGCCGATGTGAATTCTCCCTTCCATAGAAGGGGTTTTTAAGGTTATCGTTTTCATAATTATCCCTTTACGGAAGCTTGTTGTAGCGTTCGATAAGCTCCTGCACAGTATCGCCGCCAAGCCGTTTAGCTACGGCGTTTGCAAGCACCTCGGCAACCACTGCCTCGGCAATGATTTCCAACGCGAAAATGGCGCATACGTCGCTCCGTTCCGTTGCTGCAATCGTCGCGCTCTTATCCACAAAATCCACCGTCTTTAAGCCTTGCATTAGGGTGGGAATGGGCTTCATCGCTACGCGCAAAACAAGCTCTTCCCCGTTGGACATACCGCCCTCAATACCGCCCGCGCGGTTAGTTTCGCGGTAAAAGCCGCGCGCTTCGTCATAAAAAATTTCGTCGTGGATTTCCTTGCCGCTCTTTTCCGCCACGGAAAAACCCGCGCCGATTTCCACGCCCTTGACCGCTTGAATACTCATCAAGCCTTGCGCGAGCTGTGCGTCCAATTTTTCCGCATACGTCATCATACTGCCAAAGCCGCTTTTAAGCCCCTTGACGCGGATTTCCACGCCACCGCCCGCCGTATCACCCGCCGCTTTTAACGCGGTGATTTTTTCGATTGCTTGCTTTTCCATGTTTTCGTCAAGCATACCAAGCGCCGTCGTTTTTGCGCGGGAAAGCTCGTTAAACGCATACCTGCCCCCGTCTTTTACGCCGCAAACCTCGTAAACATAGCCCGCAATTTCGATGCCCAACGCGGCAAGATAGCTTTTAAACACCTCGCCCGCCGTCACGCGGATTGCCGTTTCTCGTGCGGACGCTCTTTCCAAAATATTACGCGCGTCCTCTTGCGCGAATTTCAACATACCCGTCAAATCGGCGTGTCCCGGACGGACTTTGGTAACCTTTTTCGCCGTCATCGCGTCCTCGTCGCAATTTTCCGCGGACATACAGTTTTCCCAATTGGCAAAATCCTTGTTGTAAATGCAAAGGGTGACGGGACTACCAAGCGTTTCGCTATCGCGAACGCCCGTCAAAATTTCCACGCGGTCCTTTTCGATTTTTTGGCGCGCGCCACGCCCAAAGCCGCTTTGCCGAAGGGCAAGCGCAGCGTTGATTTTTTCCGTTTGTATTTTTAAATGCGCAGGCAAGCCCTCAATGATAGCAACAAGCGCTTTGCCGTGCGATTCACCCGCCGTCGTGAGTTTCATAGCGTACTCCTTTATCTCTTTTCAAACACGAAATTTCCGCCGAAATAATCGACGGTGACTCTTTGCCCGTTTTGCACTCTGCCAAGCAAAATCTCTTCGGAAAGCTGGTCCTCGATACGGCGTTGGATAACCCGTTTTAACGGTCTTGCGCCGTACTGTGCGTCGTACCCCTCTTCCACGATAGCGTGCAATGCGGGCTCGGTAACCGTCAACACAATGCCGCGCTGTTCCATGACGCGCTTGGCAAGCGATTGAATAATTTTCGTGCCGATACGCATACAATCCTGCGAGGAAAGCTTGTGGAAAACGATGATATCGTCCATTCTGTTCAAAAATTCGGGACGGAATTTCTCTTTGAGTGCCTTGGTGATGTTTTCTTTCATCGAGTCGTACTCTTTTTCGCCGACGCCGTCACCGCTTCTGCCCTCGCCCGCAAAACCGTAAACGCCTGTGCGTTGCCGCTCCGCCTCGGACGCGCCCGTGTTGGACGTCAAGATAATCACCGCGTTTTTAAAGCTAACCGTCCTGCCCTTGCTGTCCGTCAAACGCCCGTCGTCCAAAAGTTGAAGAAGTAAATTGAAGACGTCGGGATGCGCTTTTTCGATTTCGTCGAATAAAATAACGCAATAGGGCGTCGTGCGCACCTTGTCGGTGAGCTGTCCCGTTTGTAAATCCTCATAACCGACGTAGCCGGGGGGCGCGCCGATGAGCTTGGAAATAGATTGTTTTTCCATGTATTCGCTCATATCCAAGCGAATCATTTGCTCTTCCGAGCCGAACATAACCTCGGCAAGCGCTTTGCAAAGGTCGGTTTTACCCACGCCCGTAGGCCCGACGAAAATAAACGAGCCAATCGGCTTGGACGGATCTTTTAAACCTGCACGCGCGCGGCGAATTGCCTTGGATACGGCGCTTACCGCCTCGTTTTGACCGATGATACGCTTATGCAAATCCTCTTCCATATGCAAAAGCTTTTGCCCCTCTTCTTGGGTGATATTCATAAGCGGAATACGCATACGCGCACTGACGATTGCCGCCACGTGTTCCGCGCTGATCGCATACCTGCCGTCGGGTAACAGCTTGGGCGATTGCGCCAAGCGCAACGCTTTGATACGTTCTTCCACGAGAATACGCTTATTGAGCGCCTCGTTTGCAAGAGCGTATTCCCCCCGTCTTTCGTGCATGGCGCGCTCTTCTTCCAAGAGCATCGCTTCCTGCATAGCTTCTTGCAATTCCACGCCGCCGCCGTCTTGGACGATACGCACTCTTGCCGCCGCCTCATCGACAAGGTCGATGGCTTTGTCGGGCAAAAATCTATCGTTGATATAGCGCGCGGAAAGCTTAACCGCCGCTTCCACCGCCTCGTCCGAAATGACAATGCCGTGGTGTTCTTCATATTTCGGGCGCAAGCCCTTGATAATCGTAATCGCGTCCGCTTGCGACGGCTCTTCTACGTACACGGGCGTAAAGCGGCGTTCAAGCGCGCTGTCCTTTTCGATATATTTACGGTATTCCTCAATCGTCGTTGCGCCGATGACCTGCAAATCCCCGCGCGCAAGCAAGGGTTTTAAAATATTCGCCGCGTCCATGCTGTTGTCCGCAGAGCCGCCCACGCCGACGAGGGTGTGGATTTCGTCGATAAACAAAACGATATCCCCGTCCTCCGTAACGGTGTCGATTAGCCCTTTGAGCTTTTCTTCAAAGTCGCCGCGATAGCGCGTGCCTGCAAGCATACCCGGCAAATCCACCGAGAAAATGCGCTTGTTGATAAGCTGGTCGGGCACTTGATTTTTGACGATGAGCTGTGCAATCCCCTCGACGATAGCGCTCTTACCGACGCCCGGCTCACAAACGAGTACGGGATTATTTTTCAAACGGCGGGAAAGGACCTGCACCACCTTTTCAATCTCCCGTTTTCTGCCGATGACGGGGTCCATTTTGCCGCGCGCCGCGCGCTCCGTCATGTCCGTACCGCAACCGTCCAACGCTTCCGTATTGCGATGCACGGAAGGCTTGTTTTTATTTTTGCTTGCCACTTTCGTCGTTTTTTGGCGTTGCGCGTCGGCGTTGTCCGTCGGGAATTGCGTTTCCGTGGGCGGCGTGTAATTTCCGCCGTTTTCAAAGTCGGACACACCCGATTTTTTACGGCTTACGTAAGCGCTAATTGCCGCAACCGTCTTGGCACGCATATCCGCAACCGAGCCCATGGTCGCCAAAAATC
>JAFTMQ010000194.1 GCA_017452305.1 Clostridia bacterium
GCCAAAACGTAGTTGATGATGGGGATATCCACTGCTTCGTCACGAATCCCGATACGGATACGGGCAAAATCCTTTAAACCCGTTTCGCCGATGATGCTACGCATACCGTTGTGCGTGCCTGCGCTACCGCTTGCGCGAATGCGGACTTTGCCCTTGGGTAAATCGTAATCGTCATAAATCACGAGCAAGTTTTTCTCGTCGATTTTGTATTTCGCCATAAGTTGCTTTACCGCCCTGCCCGAGTTGTTCATATACGTCAAAGGACGGGCGAGAATGACCTTTTCGCCCCCGACGAACGCTTCGGCGACGGACGCTTCGCATTCCTTTTTCTTAAACTTCGCGCCCAACGCTTCCGCGGCGTCGCCTACGGCGATATAGCCCATATTATGGAAAGTTTTTTCGTATTTCTTATCGGGATTCCCCAAACCAACGATTAAATACATAGTTTTTCCTCAAAAAATATTCTTCTTATTTCGCGAAAACAACCGCCGCAACGGAGCGACGGCTGTATATTTCGCATTTGTACAAATTAGTCGTAAAGCTTGGACATGGGCTTATCGAGGTAAACGTTTTCGATAGCCGCCGCAAAGATATCCGCAACGGAAAGCACCTCGAACTTGTCGAGTTTCTTCTCGTCGGGAAGATGAACGGTGTCCAACATAACGAGCTTGGTGATTGCGGAATTTCTCAATCTTTCCACAGCAGGACCGCTTAAAACAGCGTGCGTACAGCCTGCGTAAACCTCGGTTGCGCCCGCGTCTTTGATCGCTTGCGCGCCTTGGCAAAGCGTACCCGCCGTGTCGATCATATCGTCGATCATAAGGCATCTCTTGCCCTTGACGTCACCGATAATGCTCATAACTTCCATGACGTTCGCCTTAGGACGGCGCTTGTCGATGATTGCAAGAGGAACGCCGAATTTTTCCGCTACTTTACGGGAACGTTTTACACTGCCGAGGTCGGGCGCGACAACAACGTCGATGTTATTTTGCGCCGCAAAGTGATTATACAGCGTAGGACCGCCCAAAAGGTTATCTACGGGAATATCAAAGAAACCTTGAATTTGGTCCGCGTGCAAATCCATCGTAAGGACGCGGTCTGCGCCCGCCGCCGTGATAAGATTTGCCACGAGTTTTGCCGTGATAGGATCGCGCGAGCGTGCCTTTCTGTCTTGGCGAGCATACCCAAAGTAAGGGATAACCGCCGTAATACGGCCCGCGGACGCGCGTTTTGCCGCGTCGATCATGATGAGAAGTTCCATCAAGTTATCGTTGACGGGCGAACAGGTGGATTGAATGATGAACAAGTCTCTACCGCGGACGGTTTCCGCGATGTGGACGTTGATTTCACCATCAGAGAACGTGCAAGCTTCAATGTCGCCAAGCTCGGTATTGAGCTTTTTGGCTATGGCTTTTGCCAGCTCGCGATTGGAGTTACCGGAAAACAACTTAATTTCATTGCCGTGCGCTATCATACGTAACCTACCTTTCTATTTTTACCCGTGCCGCTAAGCTTTCCTGCCTAAGCGCAACGGATTTTTTCCTCTCGTGTGCCTCATCCTCGGGGACATTTCCCCTATTTATCTTCCCTTATCTCGTAAGAAATTATTTCATACGGTATATTTATAATACCTTTTTCTTTCCGCTAAGTCAAGTGAATGACAGCCCTTTTAGCTTTCTTTTTCTTCCAAATTTTCCGTAGGCGGAATTTCCGCATTTTCCGTAGGCAGATTTTCCGCCGCCGCTTCTGCCTTGGCGCGTTCCTTGTCCGCCTTCTGCTTTTGGCGCATCGCGATAAAAAATCCGCTTAAAAGCGCCGCGCATTCCTCTTGTAAAACGCCGCCCACGACTTCCGTTTTATGGTTTAAGAGGTTGGCGTCGGCAAGCTCGGTTGTGAGCGACCTGCCCTTTTGCTCATATGCGCCGAAATACAGCTTGTCCACACGCGCGTTGAGGCTCGCGCCCATGCACATGGGACAAGGTTCGAGCGTGACGTACAGCTCACACCCCTCGGGCAACCGCCAAGAGCCGAACTTTTTGCACGCCTTGTCAATCGCCATCATTTCCGCGTGGGCAGAGGCGAGTTGAAGCTTGGCACGGCGGTTATAACCGCGGGAAATCACCTTCCCTTCGTACACCACAACCGCACCGATGGGTACTTCCCCCTCGCGCAAGCCCCTTTGCGCAACCTTGATTGCGGCGCGCATAAATTTTTCCTCTCTCGTTAATCTTCTCATTTCACTTGTTTGCCTTTATAAAATCGCGGAGCAAGCGTCGGAAAGGCGTTGCAACGCAAATTCGTTTTTCGTTAAAATATTCTCTAATCCCTCTTCGCCTATCGGGTGGGTGAGCGTATCCGCGCCCGCCTCGATGGTAAAAGACGGAATACCCAACCTTTGTATGCACCAATCCTTATAGCCGCCCGCGCTACCCTTTGCCTCGCAAAGCGGATAGCCCGTGGCGCGCGATAAAACCTGCGCAAGCGTCATATCACGGGGGCAGGTACGCGTTGATTGACCAAAATACCAATAAATTTCCTCGCCCTTGGTATGATAACTCACCGTGTAATCGGGCTTGATTTTAAAGGTGAAGTTTCTAAGCGCGAGGGTTTCGGGTTCGGAAAAAGGTCTTGCGCCGATATAATTTTCCGCGCCCGCCGTGCGAACGTTTTTTGCGCCCTTCCCCCAAGTCGCGGCAAAGTTGACGTTCAAATCCACACCGCGCGCGTTGGCTTTCCATAGCGAGAAATCCGTGCTTTGCTTATTTAAAGCAAGAAGTTTATTTTTCCGTTTTTCATCTTCGACGGAGGAAAGTCCGCATTCGGACAATAATGCGCCGTCGGGATTGGCAAGCGGGATAAGCCAACAGCTACCCGTATGCACGCCCAATTGCGCGTGAAGCAGGGCAAGGCTTGCAACGATATATTCCCTGCCGTGTATGGCGTATTGCACGATGCCCATAGGCCTGCCGCAACCAATTTTGACGGCGTAGATATTCCGCCCCAAAAGACTTTTGCCGATGATTTGCTTTTCCGTCGTCGCCGATTGATAAAAGGACGACATTTTTTGATAGATATCCATGCATATAATATATGCAGGGACGTGAGATTTTGTGCCTATTTTACGGCATGTTATTTATGATAGGTTGCGCCTGCGTTAATCATAAACGCGCGATAGACCTGCTCCGCCAAAATCACGCGCATAAGTTGGTGAGGGAAGGTCATATCCGAGAAGGAAAGACGGTAATCCGCCGCCTGCTTCACCCTATCCGACAAGCCGCAGGACGAGCCGATGACAAAGGTAATTTCCTTTCCCTCGTCCGTCAAGGCTTTTACGCGTTTGGCGAGCTTCTCACTCGACGCTTTTTCCCCCTCGACGGCAAGGGCAATCACGTAGCCCTTGCACGCGCGCAAAATGCCGTCCGCTTCCGCTTCGGGGTTTGCCCCCTCGGGCAATTCCTTAATTTCCACCTTGGCAAAACGGGCAAGGCGTTTTACGTATTCCTGCACCGCCTCGGTATAAAAGCTTTCTTTGATTTTTCCTACGACTACGAAGTATATCTTTTGCATAGCGTTCCCTCGTTACGCGCCCGTACCGACAAAGCCCATATACAGCGCGCTGCCCCAACTTGCAAAGCAAATTAAAATGCCGATAGCCGTGCCGAGAATGAAAACGCCGCGGCTTGTCTTTTTCTGCTCGGGCGTCCCCTCTTCTTCGGGCAGGTGGTTTTTATCTACGAAAATCAAGTAGGCAAGCGAGCCTAAAAGACAAAGCCCCGACACAATGATGACGGGAATAAAGACGGGGGTGGGGATATTTTCCACACCGTATTTTTGCAAAATAATGATGACGGCATTATTGACGAAATGGGCGAGCATAGTCGGGAAAACACTGCCTGCACGGATTGCCATGAGCGCAAACGCCGCCCCCCAACAAAATTGATAAATGGTCTGTACAGGGTTTTGATGAAAAAGCGCGAACAAGCCGCCGCAAAGAAGCGCCGCGCCCGCCGTTCCGTAAGCGTAAGCGCCGTCAAGCACGATGCCGCGGAAGATGATTTCCTCAAAAATCGCAGGCAAAAGCGCAACGACGAGCAACACGCCGACAATGCCAAAGCCGTCAAGGCTGGGAATAGGTACGTCGGGTTGCTTATAGCCCAAGCGCACCAAAAAATCCGCGAAGAAGGTGTTTAAAAAGGATACGGAAAAAAGTCCTATTTGCAACGCAAGTGCGATGAAATAATATTTCCAATGGCATTTTTGCGCTTTGATGGTTTGCGCCACCGATTTTTTCGTGCGGTGGAAATACCAAAACGTAGCCAAAAGCAAGGCTATCGGCGTTAAAGCAAAGCTCAAATATAAATACCAATCGGGCATTCCGTACTTTTTACTGTCAAAGCCGCTAACCGCCAAAATAAAGGAAACGAGTAGGCTTAAACCGAGCATAAACATGGTGGCAAAGCTAAACGCAAACCCCGACGAATTTTCGCGCGTGGGCTTGTCGAGCAGAGCGGTGAAAACGGTCTGCTTTTTTTGCGGTTGATTGGGTTGTTTTTTTCCGTTTGCGTGTTTCATACTCTCATTATAGCAAATTTTTACATTTTGTCAAAACGTTTTTTCTATAAAAAAACGCCGCTTTACGAAAAAGAAGAAGTTTTTTCGCGTTTAGCGGCGTTTAACCGATAAGTTTTTGTCTAAATTCCTTGATAATGCGGCTTTCTATCCGCGAGATTTGCACTTGGCTCACCCCGATTTTTTTGGCGACCTCGCTTTGCGTCATATCCCGAAAATAGCGTAAAATAATCACCTTTCTATCCCGTTCCGACAGTCCCTCTATCGCGCTGCGCAGGAGCATTTTGTCCATCCAATCCTCTTGGTCGTCCTTTGCGGGCAGCGTTTCGATAAGCTCCCGTTCCTTGCCGTCCTTAAAATCCCCGCCGCCGTAGAGAGATAAGGGCATTTTGGACGAGCCCATCACGAACACCGTTTCCGCCTCGTCCATGCCGAATTTTTGGGCGATTTCCGTGACGGACGGCTGTAAACCGTGCTCGATTGTGTACGACTCGATAAACAGGTTGATTTCCTTGGCGGTCTGCTTCATCGCGCGCGAAACCTTGACCGCCCCGTCGTCGCGAAGAAAGCGCTTGATTTCTCCCGCAATCATCGGCACGGCATAGGTGGAAAACTTGACGCCGAACCGCTCGTCAAAGCCTGCGATTGCTTTCAAAAAGCCAAGACAAGCGATTTGGAAAAGGTCGTCGTATTCCACCCCCTTGCCCAAATACCGCTTGACAATGCTTTTAACGAGGGAAACGTTGTGGTTTATCAACGTTTCTTTGGCGGCGTTATCCCCTTGCTTTGCAAGGCGCAAATATTCTATTGTGCTTTTATCATCAAGCATTTACCTCTTCCCTTTCCCTTTCGCAATCCGTATAAGTGGGCGCGGCGATGCCCGTAATCCGCTTTTGCATACGGATTATCGTACCCTTTCCGCATTCGCTCTCGACGGAAAACTCGTCCATGAACGTCTGCATAATCGTAAAGCCCATACCCGAGCGTTCCTCATCCGAAAGCGTGGTGTAAAACGGCATAACCGCCTTTTCGATATCCAAAATCCCCACGCCGAAATCGGTGATTTGGATATGTAAAACGCCGCCCTCGTCCGTCCGTTCCGTATGGCATTCAATCACAATCCGCCGATGATCGTCCTTATGCTTATAAGCGTGCACAACGCTGTTGGTTACCGCCTCGGAAACCGCCGTTTTTATATCGGAAAGCTCGGTAAGCGAGGGGTTTAATTCAAGCGCGAACGCCGCAACGGCACTGCGCGCAAACCCCTCGTTTTTGCTAATCGCCGCAATTTCTAACTTCATATAATTGTCCATATTTTTACTCCTTTTATATCTTGGGTATGATGGTATAAACGCCGCTCATTTGCAGTATTCTATCGGTGGCCATGGAAAGATTCGTCACGTACATGGGTATGCCGTAGCGGGAAAAACTCTTATATCTGCCGATAAGAAAGCCTATTCCCGTAGAGTCCATAAACGAAACGCCGCCAAGGTCGAAAATAGCGCGTTGCGTCCTGCCTATCCCCATTTTCGCGAGCGCGTCCGCTTCCGCACGGACGGTTGCGGCGGTGTGCTCGTCCATTTCGCCGCTTAAATTGAGGTATAAAGTGCCGCCTCGTTGTTCGGCATTGATGCGCATAAAGCACCTCCTTGAAGGGTTTGATTCTATTCTAAAAAATTGCAAAGGAAGTATTTTGTATGTATTTGACGTATATTTTTTTATTTTGTCGAAATTTTTTTTGGCTTTTTATGAAAAAATAGTTGACTTTTTTCTTCAAATCGTTTATTATAATCAAGCGTTGTGTGTTGAAGCTCAATACGGAACGGGCCTTTAGCTCAGTTGGTTAGAGCTGCCGGCTCATAACCGGCTGGTCCACGGTTCGAGTCCGTGAGGGCCCACCAAACTTAAATATTATCTATGGCCCAGTAGCTCAGTTGGTTAGAGCGCCAGCCTGTCACGCTGGAGGTCGACGGTTCGAGCCCGTTCTGGGTCGCCAAAAAAAGCACTTGTCGTTTGACAAGTGCTTTTTTGTTGTACCCCCAGAGTTAAAGCTCGTGCCGTTGGTTCGTGCGAGCCGTTGATAAACGGCGACGCTTTCCGAGAGGTCTCCGCTTGCGGAGTATCGGAATGTCCGAAACAACGGCTTGACAAGTGCTTTTTTTTGTTGTGTTCCCAGAATTAGGGCTCGTGCCGTTGGTTCGCGCGAACGAACAAGCCCTGCTTGTGAAGCTTTTCGAGGGTTCCCTTTTAAGGGTATCGAAACCCACAGCTATGCTTGCCACCGCTTTTCGGAAAATGCTTGCATTTCCTTTGGTGCTTGCGCCGAGAGGTCTCCGCTTGAGGAGTATCGGAATGCCCGAAACAACGGTTTGACAAGTGCTTTTTTTGTTGTACTCCCAGAGTTAAGGCTCGTGCCGTTGGTTCGCGCGCAGGCAAATTAAAACGCGTCCAAAACCGTTTTTGGCTTTGGAC
>JAFTMQ010000195.1 GCA_017452305.1 Clostridia bacterium
CTTTTCGTTTTCAATCATAATATTTCTCCTTTCGCTATCTTTTTTATTCTCAATTTAACCGCCGAATACAAGGCGATTTATACACTTTGATAATCGTGCCGAGCAGTTCGCCGCACACCGCGCGCACGAGCGCGTTTTCCTCATTCAAGCCGAACGCCAAGGTGGGCACGCCGTTTTCCATACACATCGTCGCCGCCGTAAAGTCGATTACCTTCAAATCGCGGTTGATAATGTCGGCATAACGAAGCTCGTCATACTTCTTTGCAAAGGGGTTGGTTTTGGGGTCGGAATCGTAAATGCCGTCCACGTTCTTTGCCATAAGCAATACGTCCGCGTTGATTTCGCAAGCGCGAAGCGCCGCCGCCGTGTCCGTGGAACAATACGGGTGTCCCGTTCCGCACGCAAAGATGACGATTCTGCCCATTTCAAAATGGCGAAGTGCCTTACGCATGATAAGGGGTTCTGCAAGCGAAATCATATTGAGCGCCGTTTGCACGCGCACGGGAACGCCGTGCTGTTCAATTGCGTCCATCATCGCAAGCGAGTTCATAACGGTTGCCAACATACCCATTTGGTCCGCCGTGGAACGGTCCATTTTCGTGCCTTGGCGTCCGCGCCAAAAGTTGCCGCCGCCGATTACCAAGCCCACTTGCACGCCCATGTTATGAATTTCGACAATTTGCTTAACGACAGGCTCGATAACCTCGTGATTTAAACCGAATTTTTGGTCGCCTGCCAACGCCTCGCCCGAAAGCTTTAACAATACTCTTTTGTATTTAGGTTGCATATCGCGCCACCCCTCCAAAAAATTTATTTTTTGACTGTTGAAAAATGCCCACAGTAAGTCATTTTACCTATTATAACATACTTTCGCAAATAAATCCATACTATTTAAGAAAAAAGTTGACGGATTTTAAATTTTTTTTCCTTATATTTCCTGCACGAGTCCGAATTTCCAAAGGTAATAGACGGGCAACGCGCTCCAACCGTGGCAAAGGCTGCCTGCCTTGTCGAAATCTTGCTCGCCAAGCTCCGTTTCCCAAACCGAGGTCGCGCCCCAATCCAGCATTTTTCCGTAAACAGACTTGATATCGTCCACGATATACCTTTTATTCCCCTCGCCGCCTATTTTTAACAGCGCGTCGTATTTAAAACACTTCATCGACAGCGTAATTTTCGTCCAAGCGTTGTCAGAAACGAGGGTATTGCAAATTTCCCTTGCCCGCTTTTCATCCGCCGCGCCGCAAAGCACCGCCAAGCTGTTGCCAAGCTCACTGCAATCGCCGTTCATCGCGTACATGGTATAGCCTTTTTGCTTTTCATCATAGAAAAGCGTATGAATTGCCCCGTTGATTTTTTCCGCCTTTGCGGCATAATCGGACGCCACGCCAAGCTTGGAATAAATATGCGCCATATGTTGAAGCGCCAAGGAAAGCATACAGCTTAAAATAAGGTCTGCCCTACGCGGCAAAACCTCTCCGACGTCCGACGAAAGTCCGTCCGCCCATTCGTAGAAATTCCAATACGCCTCGCCTTCAAAGCTCGTTGCCGCGCCCTTCTCGTCCAACCCTGCCAAAAATACGTTCAAAATGCGTTCCAAAACAGGCAAAATTTCTTCGGCAAGCGTCCAATCCCCCGAATAATCGCCGTATTCGCGCACGGCGGTGAAATAGTGCAGGCTAAAAGACGGGATAGTCAAATCAATCCCCGCAGGGAAACAAATGGGCAAAAGTCCGTCCTCGCGAATCCCCTCTGCCATCAACCGCAAACAAGCGCGCGGAAATGCGTATTCCTTAAACGCGTAATAACCGCAAAGCATTTGGTTGCGGCTGTCCATTGCGTACATGGCTTGCTCCCGCCACGGACAATCCTCGTAATGCTCGTGCATACAAAGGGTAAGCGTTTTACGGCACACTTCATAAATTTGTGCAAGGCGTTTATCCGTGCAAACGGTGTTCCGCTCCTGCAAGGGATATTCGCGGGGGATAATTTCAAGCGTCAAATCCTCTATTTCCGCTTCGGTGCGGATTTCCGCATACCGCAACCCCAACCGCCTAAAATAGCCAAAATATTCGTTTTGTCCTGCCTTTGCGCGGTAATCGACGGAAAAATCACGCGCGCCGATTTGGTCGCGCACCCAACCGTCAACGATATGCTCGCCGTAGCAAACATGAATATTTTGCGCCCTTTTCGTCGTTACACGCAGGCGGAAAACACCCACCGTTTCCGCGCCGAAATCGAATAAATACCTGTTCCTTTCCGTCTTGATAAGCTTGCCCAAAATCGGGGTTTTTAAGCGCAATCTTGCAATTGGTCTTGCAATCGCAGGCACAGCTCTTTCATACGCAACGGAAGGCGCAAAATCCTCGCCGCCGCCCGTTTGCCAACCGTCCTCTTTCTCACTATCGTACGCATAGGAAAAGCCCATTTGATTGGTAATTATTTTACAAGCATGGCTTTTGTACGTCTTGCTTAAACGGGATAAGGTTTGCGTGCCGCTTACGCACAAAACGTCCTCGCCCGTCACACAAAAGAGCAACCCTGCCTCCCCTTTCACGTAGGTAGAGCTGTTTTCACCGTAATACCAAACCTGCAACGCAAGCGTATTTTCCCCCTCTTTTACGTAGGGGGTGAGGTCTATTTTTTCATATGTTTTATAGTGCGGAAAATCGGGATATTGCCCGAAATCCGCCAATCGTCCGTTGACGTACACGCCAAAATCAGTGTCGGCGGAAATATACAGGCACACGCCCTTTTTTATATCCCCGTTCGTGCAGAAAAAACGCGTAAAAAACTCCGCGTGCTCGTCCGCTTTCGCGCTTGCATTCCGCCAAATCCATTTCGCATTTTGAAAAACATACATATCCCTTACTCCGTACAAACCGCGCAGAATACAAGTTCCGCGCGGTCAGTTTTCTACGTTTTATTTTTTCGTGAACGTAATCGTCACACAATCGTCCGTCACGGACTCTACAACAAAGTTGTAGATAAGCGCGTTTCCGTTATCGTCCTTTACGCTCGCGGGCAACGTATCCCCCTCTACGAAAGTGAAAGTATCGTTTGCCGATTTCACGTACTCGATAAGGTTATCCGCCGTGCCGTTTGCATCGGAACCGTCCGTGTTATTGTTATACACGTCGTAATAGGTCGTATCGCCGTAATCCTCGCCGTAGAGGGACGCGTTTACGTGATATACCACCACCCCGTCGCGCGAGAAATAATGCGCGTCCAACGCCTCGTCGTTCAAGCCTACGCTCTTATAATAAGCAAGCACGTAGTATTCTTGGTACGCGCCGAGGTCGTCGTCCCAATTATTTGCGATAATAATCGTGTCGCCGTTTTTGTGGAATGCTTCCAACGTGAGCGTAACGCTTTCTTCCGCAACGACAAGACGGGAAGCGGTAAGCCAACCGTAATTAAATTTGGTGTAAGCATTGTGGTCGCCCGCCATTCCGTCCATAATATCCGCGCCGTCCATGGGGCCGTAATCGCTCGAATAAGAGGTATCGTAATAATCGTCCGCGCCGAGCACGTGTCCAAATTCGTGAATGAACGTGTAGGTGTTCATCACGCTTTCGTCATATACCGTATTGCCAAGCTCGTCGTAGGTTTCGTACAGGAATTGATAGGGCGCCCACAAATAATCGTTTGCGGAAACGCCGTCGTATTCGTAATAATTATCGTCTTCGTCCGTGTAGATATTCCAATATCTGTACGCCCAATAATAGGTGACGTCGCTGTTGATTTCCAAGGTCGTTACCAACACGATTGCGTCGATAATCGCGTTGCCGTCCGAGTCAAATTCCGACAAATCCATCGTTTTGGCAAGCTCTGCAAGCGCCTCGTCCATAACCATTTGGTCGCCTGCCTCTACTTGCTCGCCGTAATAATCAATCGTTTGCGTTGCGTAATAGGTGCTTGTTTTAGAGGGCATAAACCAACTATCTACAACGGTAATATCCAAATCCAACTTGCCGTAGCTCGACTTGAAATAATAATCGTAAACAGAGAAATAATCCGTCTTGCCACCCTTTTCAAACGCCGCCTTGATTTTGTCTACGGTATACCCCTTGCTTTGTGCCGTGCAATCGCTAAATTCCACGGGGATAACAAGCACTTTGGGACTGCCCGTCGTGGGACAGCCGTCCACGTAATAGCCCTGCTCCGTTACGTTCTTCACGTAGGTCGCTTTGGTAAAGTCAACGTTATGTACGCCGTCGCCGTCCGCGTCCGTAGGCAAGCCCTTGCCCGCGTTGGTGATAAGGTCGGAATTTTCCGTCGAGCCGCCGCCCGAACCGCCTTGATTGCCGCCCGAGCCGCCCGTCAAATCGCCCTCGTAAACGTCATAGACGTACAAATCGAACACGTACTCACCGTCGTAGTAATAAAAGGTCATATCGACGTAGTGGTCATTTTTGTTGTAATAATACCAAGCATCGCCGTATTCGTCTTGGTCTGTGCCGTCATAGGTATAGCCGTTTGCCGTACTAAACAACGCTTTGTATGCGTCAAATTCCGCCTGCGTATTGCCAAAGGTGTAGTAATTGACGCCGATTTCCGTTTCGTCGGTGTCCTCGTAATATTGGCTGTATTCCTCTACGTAGTATTCCTCGCTTTCAAGGAAAGGAATAACAAAACCGAAATACTCGTTGAAGAGCGCCTTTTCTTCCGTGGTAAAATCCGTCCCCGAATTACCGCCGCCCGAGCCGCCTTGATTGCCGCCCGAGCCGCCGCCCGTGCTTTCTATGTACACGTAAACGTCGATAAAATATTCACCGTCGTAGAGATAGTAGGACATATCCACGTAA
>JAFTMQ010000196.1 GCA_017452305.1 Clostridia bacterium
CTTTTTGCTGGTGACCCGTACGGGACTCGAACCCATGTTACCACCGTGAAAGGGTGGTGTCTTAACCGCTTGACCAACGGGCCATGTCACCTATTTAATTTTTCTCGCCCGCTGTGAGAGAAAACAAAATAAAGCTTCCGTAAGAAAACTTACTGTAATAATATAGCACACTTTTTTTGCAATGTCAAATAATTATTACACCTTTTTAGAAATTTATATTTACTTTTTTCCACGGCGATTGTGCGCGTAATAAAGAAAGAATTTTACATCTCGGGAAATTATGGTAAAATGGTAAAAAATAACTAAAACTCAAAATTTTAGAACAAAAAAAAGCAGAAAAGTCGGAATTTGTAGCGTTTTGGTGGTAAAATTATATTGATTTTTTTCTTCATATTTTATAAAATGATATTATCAAGAAGTATATACAAAGTATATAACCAATTATTTCACGCTTTTCGAGGTGAAAAAATGACAAACAAGGAATGGTTTAAGCAAGCGAAATACGGCATGATGGTGCATTTCGGCTTGTACTCTCTTTTGTCGGGCGAATGGCAAGGTAAGAGGATGGGGAACACGATTGGGGAATGGGCGCAATCCTATTTCCGTATCCCCAACGCAGAGTACGAAAAACTCGCCGCGGCATTTAATCCCATTTTCTTTAATGCGGACGAATGGGTGAGTATCGCGCAAGACAGCGGTATGCAATATATGGTGGTGACGAGTAAGCACCACGAGGGCTTTGCGCTTTATCATTCCAAGGTGGATAAATTCAACGTCGTGGACGCAACCCCCTTCAAGCGCGATATTATTGAAGAACTCGCAAACGCGTGCGCGAAAAAGGGTATGAAGTTCGGCCTTTATTATTCGCAGGCTTTGGATTGGCGCGAAAGAAACGCTGGCGGTTGGGGACCCGAATGCGGCTTAAACGTAGACGGTATGTCTTGGGGTAATACGTGGGATTTCCCCACGCACGAGGGGAAAGATTACGCGGAAGTATTTGAAAGAAAAATCAAACCGCAGGTCAAAGAAATTTTGACGGGTTACGGCGATTTGTGCCTTATTTGGTTTGATACGCCGCATACCATCAATGCGGAACAATCGCGCGAGCTGTACGATATGGTCAAAAAATATCAACCCAACTGCTTATTGAATTCCCGTATCGGTGCGCCCGGTGTGAAATACGATTACGTAAGCTGGGGCGATAATGAAATTCCCGAAGAATATCAAGACGGAAGCTTGCTTTTTGAAACGCCCGCAACCCTCAACGATACGTGGGGCTATAAGGCGTACGACCAAAATTGGAAGAACGCGGAAGAGGTTATCCGCATCAAAAACCACCTCAACGAACGCAACGTAAATTATCTATTAAACGTTGGCCCCGATCCTCTCGGTAGAATACCTGCCCCGAGCGTGGATATTTTAAGAGAGGTCGGCAAGCGCAGCAAATAAAACGCAAACCAAAACCAAAAGGACGTAGGGGAAATGAACGAAAGAATTATCACGGTATCAATTATCGGTGTAGGGCTTAGCGGCGGCGAATCCTACGGCAGATATTTTCATCAAGCCACCGATAAATATAAGATTACCGATATTTGCGATATAGACCCTACGAGATTGGTGAAATACGGGGAAGCCTTTTCTATCCCCGAGGAGCACCGTTTCGTTACGGAAGAAAGCTTTTTCCAAGAAAAGCGGAGCGATTTGCTCGTTATTGCGACCATGGAAAAAACGCACAGCCGAATTGCGCGTAAGGCATTGTATCTTGGCTATGATATCATGCTTGAACAGCCTGTTTCCGAAGAGCCCGACGAATTGCGTGCGCTCGTATCCGAGGCGCGCAGGCGGAATAAAAAAATTATGGTGTGCCACGTTTTGCGATATTCGTCGATGGTACGCAAATTAAAAAAGATTTTAGACAGCGGCGAAATTGGTCGGTTGATGTCGATGGACGCAACGGAAAACGTAGTCTTTTGGCACGAAGCGCACGGCTTTGTGCGCGGGAATTGGCGAAACTGCACGATTTCCACGCCGATGATTATTTCCAAGTGCTGTCACGACCTTGATTTGTTGCAATACTTTGCAGGGAGTAAATGCTCCGCCGTTTCGTCTATGGGCAGCCTTGCCTTTTTCAAGCAAGAAAACGCCCCCGAGGGCAGTACGGAGCGCTGTGTAGATTGTCCGTTTATCGACAGCTGTGTATATAGCGCGAAAAAAATCTATATCGACTCTTGGAAAATGTGGGGTAAGCCGAGCAACGTTATGCCCATGAACGCGTTGACGGACAAATTGCCCATAACGGAAGAGGATTTACAGCAAGCGATTGAAACGGGCCCTTACGGACGGTGCGTGTTCCGTTGCGATAACGACGTAGTGGATAATCAAAAGGTGGTTATGCAATTTGAAAACGGTATCACCGCCACGCTCAATATGGAATCGTTTGTAAAGCACGGCGGACGGGAATTGCGCTTTTTCGGCACAAAGGGGCATTTAGAGCTCAACGAGCCTACCGACCGCATCACCTTGCATAGATATTTTGGCGAGGACGAAAGTTGGTCCATCTCTTCGTTGGAAGGCACGGACGACCACGCGCATCGCGTTCGCAAAATGATAGACACCTTTTACAACGTGCTCATCGGCGAGAATGAGGAAATTGAAACCTCTATCGACGGCGCGGTGGAAAGTCACTATATGGCGATTGCCGCAGAGGAATCTCGCCTTGGCGGCGGCAAGCTTATTGAAATTGAAAAATATCGCAACGGTAAAGCGCTTGTAAAAGAGTTGCTTGGGTATATTCAAGAGCATTATTTAGAGGCGATTTCCTTGCCTGCGGTTGCCAAAGCGGTGGGGTATTCGCCCGACCATTGCTCAAAAATTTTGCAATCGACGTTGGGTATGAAGTTTAGGGAATATATCAACTTCTTGCGTATAAAACGCGCGGAAGAAATGTTGGCGGATAAAAGCTTGAAATTGACGACGCTCGAAATATTATATCGCTGTGGGTTTAACAATTCCGCGACCTATTATCGGGCGAAAAAGAAATTAGAGCAAAGCAAACGTATTAAATAGATTGAAAGACAAAATAGGAAGCACGAAAAATGTCTAATAAAATTTTAACGGTATCCATTCTTGGCGTAGGTGCAAGAGGCGGCGAAGCTTACGGTAGATACATTCACGAAAATGCGGATAAATTCAACGTCACGCATCTTTGTGATATTGTAGAGGAACGCTTGGAAAAATACGCGCTTGCCTTCGACGTAAAAAAGGAAAATTGTTTCCTTTCCGAAGACGAGTTTTTTTCGGAAAAGCGTAGTGACGTCTTGCTTATTTGCACGATGGATCGTCAACACGTAGATATGGCGGAAAAGGCGCTCGATTTGGGTTATGATATTCTTCTCGAAAAGCCCGTTTCCGATAACACGGACGAGCTCCGCAGTTTGGTTCGCAAAGCCAACGAGACGGGTAGGGTGATAATGGTATGCC
>JAFTMQ010000197.1 GCA_017452305.1 Clostridia bacterium
GAGGTTGTTGAGCCACAAAATTGCTTCGGGCGCTTCGTTTACGAGCTTATACAACAGCTCGGGCTTGTTCATGAAATGCCCGCCGCCAAGCGCGTCGAGATAGTGGGTTGCAGGGCTGTCGTTGGGTTTATCCGCCGCTTGAATACCGCCCTCTGCCATCGCCGTGTTCGCATCGCCAAGACGAAGCTTGGTTGCAATCATAACGTTTGCGCCGCGTTCGTGCGCTTCGATAGCCGCAGACGAGCCTGCGCCACCGCCGCCGATAACGAGTACGTCCACGTCGTAGTCGATTTTGCTAAGGTCGATGTTCATGTCCTTGATACGGGAATGACCTTGCAACAAAGCCGCGAGCTCGTGCAAAACCTTACCACCCTTATTTTGCCCTACTTTCAATTCTTCATACGCAGAAGTGATGTAGTCGGGGTGAAATTCCGCCAAAACCGCGTCTTTTTCTTCCGCGGTCATTCTCTTGTGCAAGTTTTCGATACGGGAGGCACGGCTTGCTTCCACTTTCTTCATAGATTCTAACTGTTCATCTGTGTAGTGATACATAAGCTTACCTCCTTATTTCTCGATTTCTCTATTGTTATAGAGATGCTTTTGTTCTTCCAAAGGCGTGTTCATAATCGCTTCCAAAGCCGCCTTGCAATCGCCCGCGTCGATTTCCGCTACGCGATTTACCAAATGCTCGCTCTTAGGTGCGAGATATTTGCCCGTAAGTCTGCGTGCCAAAACCGCCACTTGGGGGTGGGAAATGCCTGCGGGGCAACGGGAAGAACATACGCCGCACATTACGCAGTCGAAGCTCTCTTCCGCCGCTTTTTCATACTCGCCGCGTTGTGCGTATGCAATATATTGCATAACGTTGAGCTCCTGCGTGCAGCTCTTTGTGCATGCATTACAGCCGATACACGAATAAATTTCGGGATAGAGCTGCATCATGATTTGCTGCGTAGGTTTGATTTGGTTGATGTCATAAACCTGTTTTACCAAGGGGAAGAAAGGCAACGTCGCTACGTACATGCCCTCTTCTACCTGCTGTTGACAAGCAAGGCAGGTTTTTAATTCCTGCTGACCTTTGATGCGGTAAATGGTTGCGCAAGCGCCGCAGAAGCCATTTCTGCAACCACAGCCGCGAACGAGCTGATAGCCTGCGTATTCCATCGCCTTCATAATCGTCAAGCTTTCCGGCACTTGATAACGCTTACCGAAAAGAAATACGTTTACCATATTTTCCATGTGTGTTTTCTCCTTAATACTCATCGGGGAGCTCGTCAAGCTCGGTCATACGGAATACGGGACCGTCCTTGCAAACGAACTTGTCGCCTACGTTACATCTGCCGCACTTACCTACGCCGCACTTCATACGAAGCTCTAACGTCGTGAAGATACGCGATTTATCAAAGCCGAGTTCCAAAAGACCTTGCAACGTGAACTTAATCATGATAGGCGGACCGCAAAGTACAGCCGTCATGTTGGGATCAAGCCCTAATTCCTTTACGTAGGAAGGCACGAAGCCAACGTGACCGTCCCAACCCTCTTGCGGGCGGTCGATGGTGAGATAAACGTCCGTATTTGGCTCGTTTACCCATTCGTTTTGGATTTCGTCGATATCTACGAGGTCGTCCTTGCTTCTTGCACCGTAAACAATAACGACTTTGCCGTAGTTGCTACGATAATGACGAACGTAGTTGATAACGCTGCGCAAGGGTGCAAGACCGATACCGCCGGCGATGAAGAGCAAATCCTTGCCCTTGAAATCTTCCTCAACGGGGAAGTTTTTGCCGTAAGGACCGCGAACGGTGATTTGTTGCCCAACCTCTAACGCGTGGATAACTTCCGTTACGCAACCGCACTTTTTGATGGAAAATTCCATATATTCTTCGTTTGTGGGCGAAGAGGTAATTGAGAACATACACTCGCCAACGCCGGGGATAGATACCATCGCGCATTGACCGGGCATGTGCTTGAACAATTTTTTACCGTCCGTGCCAACTACGCGGAAGGTTTTTACGTCGGGCGTATCCTTGCGGATATCCGTTACGACGCCGATTTTAGGAATGAGAGTTTCTTCAATCATTTGCCTTACCTCCCAATTTTTTGATGACTTTAACAATGTTAAGGTTTTGAGGGCACTTGTTTACGCATCTGCCACAGCCTACGCAGGAATACAAGCCGTCGTTTTGCGAAGGATAATACACGATCTTGTGCATAAATCTTTGACGGAATCTTTGCATTTGCGTGGTACGGCTGTTGCCGTGCGCCATCAACGTGAAGTCGGAATACATACAGGAATCCCAACAACGATAACGGATAACCCCTTCGTGCGTCTTGAAATCGCGAATGTCAAAGCATTGGCAGGTAGGACATACGAAAGTACACGTACCGCAGCCAAGGCAAGCTTCGCTCATTTCTTCCCATTCCGCCGCGTCGAAGAGCTCGTTCAAGTTTTCGGGCTTGAATTTGCTTAAATCGAGGTTAGAGAACGGAAGCTGGTCGATAATCGCCTTAGTAGCGGATTGCTGCGCCGCAACCTCCGCTTCACCGCCTTCTGCGAACAACTCGCGAACGGTTGCCGTAAGCGCTTCGCCCTTTTCCGTGTTCGCTTGCCAATAAAGATTTTCTTCGTCCATCCAAACGGTTACATCGCCGTAAGCGCCCGTAGCGTCGATGTCGAATACCTTACAAAAGCAGCTTTCCTCGGGCTTAGAGCAAGCGAGCGTAACAATCGTCGTTGCGTCTCTTCTTGCTTTGTAATAAGTATCTACGGGGTCGGCAAGGAACACCTTGTCGAGCACCTCAATCGCCTTATAGTCGCAAGCCTTTACCCCAAAGAGCACGAAAGGTCTTTTTTCGTCGCGAACGTCGATAATTTCGATATTCTTCCCTTCCGTTTTAAATTTCATCATGTTTTCCGTTTGGGGGAAGAACATATTTTTGGGGGATTTTACCGTTTTGAGGGTTTCCAAGGAAACTTCTTTCCCTTCGCCCCAAACCGCGTAATTTACCTCGCCTGCCTTTTTGATGGGAATGAAAAGCCCCATCGTTTCGTTGATTTTCGCATATAAAGCGTTCAAATTGCTTTTAGAAATTTTCAACATTATTTTGCCTCCCCGTTCAGCACGTCGTTAGGCTCTGCGTCCTCTTCCTTATACGAGGTAAGAGGGGTTTTGCCGTCTGCCGTTTCCCCTGCTTGATATTCGCCGTACAAGCCGTCGATATCCTTGATGAACTTTCTGTTAAGCAAGTGCAAAGGAATGTTTTGCGGGCATACGCGCGAGCATTCGCCGCAGTCGGTACAACGGCCTGCTACGTGGAACGCGCGAATGATGTGGAACATCTGTTCTTCAAACGTATCGTCGTTTGCTTTTGCCGCAATACCCGAAGCAGGATTGTCGAATACGCACTTCACGCAAGAGCATGCAGGGCATACGTTACGGCAAGCGTTACAACGAATACATTTAGAAAGCTGTTCACGCCAGAATGCAAAGCGTTCTTCTTCCGTCATCGCTTCCAATTTTGCCACTTCGGCAAAACGGTCAACGTCGCGTTCGGGACGTTCGTGCAGGATAATTTCTTCGTCCTTAACTTGATGCGTCTTATTGCAAACCGCGCACTTGGAAAGTACGACGTCA
>JAFTMQ010000198.1 GCA_017452305.1 Clostridia bacterium
CGTTCAGCGCCGCAATCGTACAATCCGCGCCCGTTGCCTTATGCGCTTTAAGCATTGCCGCATAGTCCATTTTATAAATGTGGTCGCCACCTAAAACGAGTATGTATTCGGGGTTATACATCTTCATAAAATGCATATTTTGATAAATTGCGTTCGCCGTACCCTCATACCAAGACGAGCGGGTTTTTGCTTGATAAGGCGACAAAATATGTATGCCACCGTACGTTCTGTCAAGATCCCACTGCTGCCCGTTACCGATATATTCGTTAAGAATTAACGGTTGGTACTGCGTAAGAACACCGACGGTGTCAATGCCCGAGTTGATGCAGTTGGATAACGGGAAATCGATGATACGATATTTTGCCCCGAAAGCAACGGCAGGTTTAGCAATGTTCGTGGTTAAGGCGTAAAGTCTGCTACCTTGTCCGCCCGCCAAAAGCATTGCTACGCATTCTTTCTTTCTTTGCATAGAAATATCCCCCTTTGGATTAATGAGTTTTTATTAAATAAACGCAAGTCAATTTCGGCAAATCGAAGGTAATCGAATTTTCCTTTCCGTGACTAAACGCTTTGTCCGTATGGAATACGTGTTTGCGTATCATACCCGATCCGCCGAAGCGGACGGCGTCGCTGTTAAATATAACCTTATAGCTGCCCTTCGGCAAACCAAGCTTGTAATCCTTATAATCACTGCCCGAGAAATTAATCATGACGACAACGGTATTCCCTGCCCTATCTTTTCGTTGATAAGCCAAGAAATTTCTATCCGCATCGTCGGCGGCAAGCCACTCAAATCCGTCCCAAGAATCTTCAATTTCATAAAGCGCGGGCGTGGATTTATAAAGGAAATTAAGCTCTTTTACCATAGTGCCAAGCTTTTTATGGAGCGGATATTGCGTGAGGAAAAACTCAATGCCTTCCTTGTAATTCCATTCCTTGAATTGACCGATTTCCGAGCCCATAAAGTTGAGCTTTTTACCAGGGTGCGACATCATATAGCCCAAAAATGCGCGCATACCTGCAAATTTTTCATAATAATCTCCTGGCATCTTGCCGATAAGCGACGCTTTGCCGTGCACGACTTCGTCGTGAGAGATAGGCAGAACGTAGTTTTCGGAAAATGCGTACATCATAGAAAACGTAAGCTTATTGTGTTCGTATTGACGGTGCACGGGATTTGTCGAAATGTAACGCAAAACGTCGTTCATCCAGCCCATATTCCACTTAAAATTAAAGCCGACGCCCCCTATGGACGTGGGTTTTGTAATCATCGGCCAAGCCGTAGATTCTTCCGCAATCATCAAAGCGTTGGGGAAACGCTCGAAAACGGCCTCGTTTAAACGGCGCAAAAAGGCAAGCGCTTCCAAATTTTTGTTTTCGCCGTAAATGTTGGGAACCCATTCCCCCGGCTCTTTATCGTAATCAAGGTAAAGCATAGACGCAACGGCATCTACGCGCAATCCGTCGATATGGAACTTTTCCAAAAGGAAAATTGCACTTGAAATCAAGAAGGAAACGACCTCGTTTCTGCCGTAATCAAAGCGACGGGTGCCCCATCCCTTATTTTCCATGCGGTCCCATTGCGAAGCTTCGTAAAGCGGTTCGCCGTCAAATTCATACAAGCCGAACGCGTCTTTTGGGAAATGTGCAGGAACCCAATCCAAAATAACGCCAATTCCCGCCTTATGGAAGCAATCGACCAGATACATAAAATCGTGCGGCGTGCCTAAACGGGACGTAATTGCAAAATATCCCGTTACTTGATACCCCCACGAGCCGTCGAACGGATGTTCCGTCAAGGGCATAAATTCTACGTGCGTATAGCCCATTTTGGATACGTAGGAAACCAATTCGCTTGCAAGCTCGCGATAGGTGTAATAATTGCCGTCCTCGTGCTGTTTCCAAGAAAGTAAATTTACTTCGTAAATATTCATCGGGGAAGCATATATATTCGTATGGTTTCGCTTGTCCAAATATGCCTTATCCGACCATGGAAATTCGGTGAAATTGTAAAGCTTAGACGCGTTGTTAACCACCGCGTCCGGCGTTTCGCTATGAAAAGCATAAGGATCTGCCTTAAACAACGTGCGCCCATCGGACGTTTTAATACAGTATTTATAGGCATCAAATTGCTTTAACGATGGAATAAACAGCTCGAAGGTTTCTCCGTCGATCATACGTTTCATAACGTTAGCCTCGGCATCCCAATCGTTAAATTCCCCTACGACGGAAACGCTTTGTGCGTGCGGTGCCCAAACACGAAAAACGTAGCCTTGCTTTTTGCCTTGTTTTGTCGGGTGCGCCCCCATCAATTCATAGGTATTAAAATTTTCGCCGTGATGAAATAAATACAACGGGAAATCTGTTTGCGCGTTCGCCATTGTCCCCTCCGAAAATGTACGTATAAAATGTTACATTTTACTATCACAATATAGTATATCACGAATTTTTATTTTTTTCAATAGTATTTACGAAAAAATTTTGACATTTTATGCATTTTTTAACTATGTTAAAAGATTTTGTTAAGTATAAGTCAAAAAACTACTATGACAGACATAATTATTATACCTCGCGTAGCATAACACCTATGTCACGCATAGAACGTTAAAAATAATAAAAAACACGGCGTTCCCCCTATTTTTGCCGCGGGGAATACGTCGTGTAATATAGTAGAATATTTTGTTTCACGCACATTGTTTCACATTAATGATTTTAAACGGTTGATTTCAAGAGATACTTTTTCATTTAAGTCCTCTACGCCGCCATTATTGTCAATTTCAATAATTTTTCCGTTTTTAAAATATTCCGTTTCTTTAATTTTAGAATAATCGAATTGTGATTGAATTCGATTTAAAATTTGTTCATCGGATAAGCCGTCGCGCGTTTTAACGCTTTCTATTCTTTTTGCGATATCTCGTTCAATCACAATCACAAAATCGAAAAGTTCTTGGTAGTTACCCTCAAATAGTAAAGGCACTTCCGCAAAAACGAGCTCCATAGGCGCGTCATCCATATCCCTAAAAAGTCTTTCCATGATCAATGGATGCGCGATATTATTCAAGGTCTGCCGACGCTGCGCGTCGTTAAATACAATATCCGCAAGTATTTTTCTATCAATTTGCTTATTGACAACGCTTTCAGGGAACGCCTTTTCCACCTGCTCAATATATTCGCGGGATAAAATGACGTTTTTGTATATTTCGTCGCATGAAAAGACGGAAAATCCAAGCGCCTTGATAAATTTTGCAGCTTGGGATTTTCCACTTCCAATTCCGCCCGTGATGGCTATTTTTGCTTTGTTCAATTGATTTTTCATACGCGAAACCTGCTTTGTTTCACAAAAACCGTTTTATATTTTTGTGTTGTGAAACGATATTTGTGAAACATATATTTATTTCGTTTCGTACCAAGTGTTCCCTATGCCGCTTTCTGCGATGAGCGGCACACGCAACGAAACGGCATTTTCCATTTCTTCTTGTAAAATTCTCGCCGCCGTTTCCGCTTCGTTTTCGGGTGCGTCGATAATCAATTCATCGTGTACTTGCAAAATAAGCTTTGCCTTTAACCCTTCTTTTTTCAAACGGTTGTAAACGTTGATCATGGCGACTTTAATAATATCGGCGCTTGACCCCTGCAACGGCATATTCATTGCGGCGCGTTCACCAAACGAACGCACGTTAAAATTGGAAGAACGCAGCTCGTTTATCACTCTTCTACGTCCGAACAGCGTTTCTACGTATCCGTCGCGCGTTGCGTTTTCTACGTTGCTATTCATATATTTTTTCACGTCTGAGTAGGTTTCAAAGTACTTATCAATATAATCCTTTGCCTTTTTTGGCGTGATATTCAAATCGTTGCTAAGCCCAAACGCGCTAATGCCGTAAATGATGCCGAAATTTACCGCCTTAGCGTCGCGGCGCATTTGCGAAGTAACCTCTTCAAGAGGCACTTCAAACACTTGTGAGGCGGTGATTGCGTGTATATCTTTCCCTTCGCAATACGCTTGAATTAACTCCTTACACTGTGAAAAATGCGCTAATAAACGCAATTCAATCTGCGAATAATCGGCGTCGACTAATACGTTTCCTTTGCTTGCCGTGAACAGCTTGCGAAGCTCGCGCCCCTCGGGGGTACGGATAGGAATATTTTGCAAATTGGGATTCGCGCTCGAAAGGCGGCCCGTTTGCGTGTAGCTTTGGTTGTACGTCGTATGCACGCGCCCGTTTACTATCAACGGCTTGAATCCCTCGATATACGTTGAGTTGATTTTTTGTATCTTGCGATAGCGCAAAATATAGCGCACGATTTCCGAGCTTTCCGCATACTTTTCCAATTCCTCGGCGGTGGTTTTATAGTTCTTGCTTTCTTTCGTTTTCTTCGCGCCTGCGCCGATTTTGAGCTTTTCAAACAAGATTTTTCCAAGCTGTTGGGTAGAGTTTACGTTAAACTTTTCCCCTGCTAACTCGTAAATCTTTTCTAAAATCTCTTGAATTTCTTGATTATAACGAGCGGAAAATTCCGCTAACGTATTCGTATCGACGGCAACGCCTTGCGTTTCCATATCGAAGAGCACGCGCACGAGCGGTAACTCGATTTCTCGATAAAGCTTTTCCTCGGTCTCGCGTAATTCATGCGTATAATAGCTGTATAAATAATACAAGCCGTAAGCCTTATTCTTTTCGGGAATGGAATAATATTGCAAGCAGAACGCCAATTCGTCCGTGTTCCCAAGTCCGTCGGCAAGGCATTTTAAAATGGATACGTCCTCGTATTCCGCCGTATGCGCAACGTCATAAATGCAAAGCTTATGCATAACGTCCTTGACGTTATAGGAAATAACCCTCTTATCCCCACCAAATATATATTGCAGCAAAGGTGCAAGTTGATAATCGAAAAATCCAACGTCAAGCAAGCCCGTCGCAACGGGAAATACGTATTCCGTCGAATTTTGCGCCCCATCGCTTGTTTCGGGGAAATAGACGCGCAATTCTTTTTCGTCGAAATACGCCGCGATTACGGGCGATTTTACCGCTTTTATAAGCGCAATACCCTCTTGAATGCTGTCGGGCAGTACTTCACTAATTTCCAACGTCTTTGCGGGGGTATCGCTTTCTGCTTCCGTTTCGCCGCCGTCGCTTTCCGCAAATATGTCTTTGCTTAAAAGGCTTTTAAATTCCAATTCCACAAATTTTTCTTTTAAAGCGGAAGAGAAAGGCATTCTTAAAACACACTCGGAAAGTTCAATATCATAAGGCGCGTGTACGTCGATGGTTGCAAGCTGTTTTGAAAAGTAAGCACTTTCTTTGCCATCCGTGAGCTTTTTATTTAGCGCGCCTGTGATTTCGTCCAAGTGCGCGTAAATACCGTCCACGTCCGTGTATTTTTCCAATAAATTGAGCGCGGACTTCTCGCCTACGCCCGCAACGCCGGGGATATTATCCGATTTGTCGCCCATAAGTGCTTTAAAATCAATAATTTGTGAGGGTGTTAACCCGATTTCGTCCTTAAAATTCGCGCCCGTAAGCTCTAAAATATCGCTTACCCCCTTGCGCGTAAAGCAAACGGACGTGCTGTCGTCAACAAGTTGATACGCGTCCCGATCCCCCGTGTAAATATACGTTTGTAAGGCGAATTTTTTGCTAATCGTACCAATTAAATCGTCTGCTTCGTGGCCCGCAAGCTCACAAATGCGAATATTCATTAGCTTTAAAACCTCTTTGATGAGCGGCATTTGCTTGCGTAAATCGTCGGGCATGGGCTTTCTACCAGCCTTATAATCCGCATAAATTTTATGGCGGAAGGTCGGTGCGTGCAAATCGAAAGCAACTGCAACGTGCGTCGGCTTTTTATCGGAAATGATTTTTAAAAGCAATTTAACAAAACCGAATATGCCGTTGGTGGGTAAACCGTCTTTGGTTGTAAATACGGGCGTTGCGTAGAACGCTCTGTTCATTAAGCTGTTGCCGTCGATTAAAACGAGTTTTTCCATAATAAAAACCCCTTGCAAATTTATATTCCTATTTTACCACAAAATTAACAAAATCGCAACAGTTTCCCAAATTTTTCTTAAAATATCTTTATTGCTAATGGTTATTTAGAAATACTTGACTTAATTAAAGGTTTATGGTAAAATAGCCTCGTAGAAGAAATAAGGCGTTTAAGGACAAAACATGGAAAATAATTTGCCGGTGGACGAC
>JAFTMQ010000199.1 GCA_017452305.1 Clostridia bacterium
CTTATCCGTGCAAATCATACCGAAGCAAATATCTCGACGATTTACTTCCTTATGTCCTACATCTTTGAAAAGGTTTTTAGCCAAAACAACTTTTTAAACACGGAAAAACCGCAATGGCTTACCGATTTATTGTTGAAAATCTTTTCGCCCGAAAATATGCATTGGACGGTAAAAGACGTTGCCGAACAAGCCCCGTTTAGCCATCCCCATCTTATACGCTTATTCAAGCAATATGAGGGCTGCACACTAATCGAGTATATGACACGCGTCAACAGGCAGCACGCTTGCGAACTGTTGGTATCTTCGGATATGTCCATTCTCGCGATTGCAATGGCGTTGGGATACAGCGATTCCAGCCATCTAAACCGCACGTTTAAGAAAATTTATAATGTAACGCCATCCGAATATAGACAACAACGCAAAAAAATTTTATAGCACGATTTTTATATATCACCAAGCTTATTAAAGGCGAATGCTTATTTCAAAAGCGTTCGCCTTTGATTTTTCTCGCAATATTTGTTTCTATTATGCACACCACCCGAAATCTTGCGGTTTCGGGTGGATGTCTTTTTTAGTCTTATACGTCAATCTTCTTTCTTTTTGAGAAGACGAATACCTGCAACAGCCAAAAGGCTTACTACCGCGCCGAGTGAGCCGCTCACGCTTCCGCAGCCGCTACAACCCGACTTCTTCTCGCCGTCGTCGTCCGACGTCGTATTGTCCGCCTCTTTCCATCTAACCGTCAAATAATAGCAAGACGCGATATTAGAAGTAGGCTCAAAGGTATAAAGTCCGTCGATACCATATACCCAAGCAACGAATTCGTACCCCTCTTTCACGGGCGTTTCGGGAATGTCGCTTGCCGCGAGCATTGCGCCGTGTGCGACCTTAACGGTTTTCACGTTTTCGCCGTCGTCGAAGATAACCGTCCAAAGAATTTCCTCGTCTTGAACAAAGCCTTGTTCGCCCTTGGTGAACGATACCGTCTCCACCGTTTCCTTGTACATAATCCCGTAAGCCGAAGCGGCAATATCGCTCATACCATATAAAGGCACGCGCAAATCTTTACCGACAATAATTTCCGTAACGGTCTCGCCATCCGCCAAAACAACGCTGATTGCGAAATTGCCATAACCGTTATGGATACACTTACAATCTTATTACTCATTTTTTATTATCTCCTTTATTCTTCCGTCACAAAATAAATTGTGGACAAGGGCGGAATGGTTACTTTGCCATCGGCAAGCCTTCCGCAATCGCTCATCAAGCGTCCTTTTTCCTTCATCGCTACTACTTTATCTTCATCCGTTGCATTGAAAAGGAAAATCATTTCTCCGTTACTAGTCTGCAAACGCTTTTCATACAATCCGTTTTGCGCGTCCGCGTATGCATACTTGCAAACGTCTGTATTCGCAAGTATATCCTCCACGATTTGACTATACAATGCGTTTTTATCGCTACGGTAGCCATAGCCCAAAGAAAAACCAGAAAGGTAGAACGAGCCTTTACCGTAGTTTATCTTAAACAATGCAGGTTTGTTATCGTCAAAATGCGCCAAAATCTCTGCGTTTTGCACTTCATAATCCGTCTTAACGGGTTGAACGGTGGCAGTAAAGCCTTGATAACTTACCTTTTCACCCGTCGAATAAACGCGGTGTTTTCTCTTTGCGTTAAGAACAGGCTTAAAGTCGATATCGTACGGTTGCATCCAAGTGTTGACCGTACGCATACCAAACCCTTCGTCCGCGATAACGACGCCGCCTTTTTCAATAAACGCCTTTAACGCGTTAGCCACTTCGGGCTTGATCATCGTATAATAAGGCAAATATAATACCTTGTATTGATCAAACTTTTTTAGGTCGCATACACCCACGTAATCTACCGCATAATTAGCGTCGCGAAGCAAACGATACATACCTGTATGCGCATTTTTATAATAATAACGTGGATTCCATAAACCGAACGTATAATCAGGGCCGCAGCTATCCTCAATTTCCGAAAGAAGCAAACAATCGTAATCAAAGACAATCGCAATTTCCGCAGGCTTTGCTTTACTACCCTTAAAGAAAGCACCGTTGCGCTTTAATTGTTCACCAAGGTCTTTTACTTCGTATGCAACTTCGCGGGGGCTGCCGTCCATGTGCATAATCCCCGAGCAATCGTTCTCATGACCTACACGCTCTGCACGATATTGCCAATACACCAAGCCCTTTGCCCCAGAAGCAAGCGCCGAATACAGCTTGAAATTCATATCGAAGTTCGTGTCATATTTCCAGAACATTCCCAAGCCGGGATAAATCTCGTGTAAGAAATAATTTTCGTCTACCGAACGCAAGAAATCGTTTAACATTTGGAAATCCAAGCGTTTTTCATGGGTGTCCATCGTTGTGTCGCAAGGAACGGAAGTGCCCCAAAAATCGACGGCTTTGGATACGGTGTAATCGTCACAACAATCGTCCAATGCGCTTTGGAATGCGCTTGTATAGCCCACGTGCGACATAATCGGACGCACCTTGTCGTATTTGCGAATTTCATCGTAAACAAAGCGCAAGGTATCGCGTAAACCCGTACCTGCCTTGTACTTTTTGAACTCGAACATGTCCCAATAGCCGTGCGGCATTGCAGGCAAATTCACGTTCTCAAAGCTTTCTTCCGTCGCGCCGTAAAATGCATTGAGTTTTTCAACCGTCTCAAACTTGTCTTCCAAATACTTACCGAAGCCTTTTCTACAATGCTCGCAAAAGCATTCTTCAATCGGCTTGTTTCTCGGTTCGTTCCATACGTTCCACAAAATGATACTTTCATTTTTATAGTATCTTTCCGCAACCTTGTTGACAAAACGCTGTGCCGCTTCTTTTACTTTCGGGTTTGTAAAGCAGGGCTTCCAACCGCCGTAAAACGCACCGTGATACCCACCGCGCAAGCGTTCCCCTTTCGGCCCGATACGAACGCCGTCTAATTTGTCGAAAACGTACTGCGGCGCACACTCCAAAAGGAATTTGATGATTACGCGTTTGTTGTATTTTTTTGCCAATTCCAGCAAGCGGTCTACGTCAGAAAAGTCGTACTCGCCCTCTTTTCTTTCGTTTTGCCGCCAGTTGATTCTAATTTGGATAGTATCCAAATTAAACTTATCCATATTGCTAATATCGCCTTCCCACTCCTCGGGCAAAGGAGTAGGAGAACGATAGTACTGCGTAGCGTGAATAATCTCGTTAAAAAACATAGTCTCTCCTAATTAATTATACCATTTATGGCGCAATTCGTCTTGTATATTTTTCTATCGTTTTCAAAAAAAGTACAAGCCAATTATTGCCATCAACCCAAAAATTCAGGGAAATCTGGCATATCTTCCACATTATCATTTTGCGACGTTCTTACAATTTCCTCGGTAAAGAGAATTACCAATAATTCGATTTCTTGATAGGTCTTTTTCATCCGTTTGCCTCCTTACCGAATCTCTACGATTGCATTGCCAAATGCAAGCTCGACAACAATTTGCCCGTTTACAACTTCGTAGTCCGTCGTTGCAAAGCCGTTGACGTATACCTTGTAATCACTTGTAGGCACGTCGAACGCCACTTTTAACGTCAAGCCGTTTGCTTCCCCTCTTACAGAGGTGATTTGCAAAGCGTTGTCGTAAATCGTCACGTCGTACTTGCAACCGCCGAACGTAAGATTTTCCGCCGTCCAATAATCCAAATCCCCGGGAAGCTTGGGCGCGATTTGCAACGTGCCGTTGCCCAAGGATTCAATACCGAAGAAGCCGTAAGGGATAGCCGCTACAGGAAGGAAGGATTCCAAGAATTCGCCGTCAATACCGATTACACCGCCGGTAAAGCCGTCTCTTTCCGCTTGGCCCTTGATACCGTTTTGTACTCTCCAATATTCGCCTTCGCCGTCGCCGTCCGAATCCCATTGACTATTTTCATAATAATCCCAATAGAAATCGTCGGGGGTAGAACCAGAGGTTTGATA
>JAFTMQ010000200.1 GCA_017452305.1 Clostridia bacterium
TTCGTACAATACTGTGCCGTCCCAATTTTTGAAGGTTACGGTATGCGTCGTGTTCGCCGACATAATGAACGCGCCTTCACCAGGAGCCAACGTCAACGTATAACCGCTCGTCGTAATCGTTACTTCTTGTTGTTCGCCGCCTTGATAAATGAAGTATTTACCGTCGGTGTTTGCCTTAAAGGTAATCGAAAGGGTCTTATTATCCTTAGGCGCAGAATAGTTTACAACCGTAAACGCTTCGTTGTTGTTCTTATCCTTCATTACGCCGACAACGTAGTTGCTGCCCGAACCGCTAATGGACGAGAAGGAAGCCGTGTTGCTTGCCGAAAGCATATATTTAGAAAGCAAGCTGTCGCTCTTTACCTTATGGAACGCATCGTATTGCGCGTCCTTACCGATACCGATAAAGCCTGCCTTCGGCGAGCTCATAATAACGCCCTGCCAAGTATAAGTCTTGAAAATAGGACCAAACGCCGCTACTTCGTTGTTTACCGCTTTGAGCGCTTCATATGCAGGCGTCGTCGTGTTGTCGATATTCACAGGCGTTTGACCGTGAAGAATGGTAGAATTTTCCTCTTCCTTTTCCGGCGAGTAGCCCCACCAACCGATAGAATCCATACCGAACGCAAGCGCGGTGTAATACATCATGCGGTATTGCGCTTCCGTAGGCGCTACGTTGTGCGTACCGCTATCCCAACCGCAAGCCTGCAAAATAGCGTTTGCTTGTGCGCCGTATTCCAATGCGTAGTGCTTCAACACCGCCATATCGTACATAAACGATTGTTCCAAGGTGCCGTCCGCGTTTACGGGATAGCTGTCCATCGAAAGATATTTCGTGCCGTTAACAATGTTAGGAAGTACGATATCGCAATATGCCTTAATATACGCAGAGTAGCTCGTATAATCCCCTTTCGACCAATCCGCATAGTAGGACGGGAAGAGGTTTGTCATGAAGGTAGCTTCGTCGCCGTAGAGCCCGTCGAAGAATGCTGCATATTCAGCTACTTTATTCAAATTTTCGTTGGTGGGCAAGGGTTCGTCCCAACCGAAGAAGCCGCCGAAGCCTTCGCAATCCAAAAGCGTAGCCATTTCAGCTTCTAACGCTTTATAATCCTCTAAGGATACAAATTCATCATTTGCGCCTGCGTTTTTGCTGCTGACAATCGTTTGAATACCGCCGTACGTCCAGAACATATTGATGATGTTCTTCATCGCCTCGATATTCGCCGCGCTGTTCAAGAAAAGATCACCAACCGACGCCGAACCGTTCAACAAAACGCCCGTAAAGCCTGCGGCACGCATCGTTTCCGCAATCGCTTTGTTCGTATCGTTCATATAGTTGTTGGTTGCGTCAAGCTTGGGGTGATGCCATGCCACCGTTTCAAAATCGGGCATGGAAAGGTCTTTATAATAGAAATCAAATACGTTTTCTTTGTTCGCATAAAGCTTGAACATAACGCTCGACACGCCGGAAATCAACGAGAAACCGTCATATTCCTTCGCCGTGATTTTCACAGTGCTGTTCAACGGCGCTTTGAAGGTTTCCGTTTCGATTTCCGTTACGCCTTTACGCGTTCTAATGTAATTTACCGTATAGCTTACGTTATACGTTTTGCTTTGGCTTGCTACGTAATCATTAAACGTCTTGATATACTTCGTTTCCACCGCGCTTGCATTATCGCCTACTTCGATAGCCTTTTGCGATACGTAATAAATAGAACGCGCGTTGTTTTCCATATCGTTTCCGTAATAGGAAGCCAAAATATATTCGCCGTTTATGCATGCGTAAGCCACACCCACGAATTCACGCGTGAGGTTGTTCGTCAAAATATCCGTGATAGAGCCGTAAATTTCGTAATTGCCGTCTTTGTCACGGTCGGAAGGCGTCAAGTTATCCAAAAGCAACATTCTGCGGATTGCTTGGTTTGCGCCTGCCGCCGCCGTTGCCGAATATTTCGGGCTCACAAAGAGGTTTGCCACCGTCAATTCATAGCCGTCCGTGATATAGTCGCGGGGAACGATAACCATACCGAAGGTTGCGCCTTGCGCTTGCAAGCTGTTGTAGGTATCCGCCGATATTTCCGCGCTGAAACGAAGCCCGTTTACTTCGTCGCCTGCAACGCGTACCGCCGCGCCTTCTTCCATAACAAAATCTTCAAAGCCTACGCGCACCACAAGCTTCTTCGTATAAATCATGCCATTGCCGTCCGTTACGCTAAACGTAGCAAGATAGTCGGACGTGCTTTCGCCGCCGCGAAGAACGAATTTGTCGCCGCTTACCGCTTCGCCAAAGTTGATTGCAACCGTGCCGCCGTTAGAAGCGGTTGCCGTAACTTCGGAAGCCGATTGACCAGGCGCAACATAGAGTACGCTGCTCGTCACTTCGTTTTCGTTCAAGGATACGGAAATCGTGGGCGTGGTTTCCGTCCACTTCGGACCGTCGAATTGATAGGACTTCGGATTAAGCTTGATAAAATGTTTCACGTCGCTTGCGTCCGTACACACATACCAACCGCCAAAGCTAACCGTGTCCCCTGCGGCAGCCGTAATGCCCGATTCGCTAAGCGATACGTACCAATCGGTCGCCGAGAATTTCGCAAGCTTAATCAGTTTTGACGTACCGTTATAATAGCCGTAATGGTTGTTGCCTACGGGTACCGTTCTGTACGACCAACCGCTATTATCCGTACTTACGGGAATGTGGTTGGGCACCATCGAAAGGTAGAAGCCGTTTTGAGGGTTGGCATCGGACGTCGTAGAAACTTCCAAATCATACGAACCTGCATTTTCTTCTTCCCAAGATTTGCCGTCGAAGATAAAGCTTGTTTTTTCTACACGGAAAGCACCGTGGGTTGCATTGTAGAACCAACCGTCAAAGGTAAGCACGTCGCCCACCTTGGATACGTTTGCAACTTGCATATACGCGTCTTCGCTAGGATCGGCATACACCTTTTGAATATTTTTGTAGAGCGCAACACCGTTTACCGTGACCGCGTTGCCAAGGGGCGCGTACTGCGCACCGTTTGCCCAATCTTCTTTTTCTACGCCGCTCTTGATGGTGTTATCGGGGTCAACAATCGAAAGATAGAGTGCGCCCGCATTAGACGCATTCATCGCCCAATCCTTTCTATTTAATTGCACCGCATACGCGTCTTCGCTGATGATATTGCTTGCGTCCGTTCTTACCAAAAGATTTTGTTCATTACCCGTATTCGTGACCAAAAGAACAACGTCACTTGCCACGGTTGCATATGATTGATATTGCGTGACCGCGGGGATTTCCAAAAGAGCCGTGCCGCCGACATCGCAACCCAAATCTTCATAACTGAAAAGGAAAGTATTAGCCCTCGCCCAAGCCATTACCTTTCGTCCATCTACGTACACGGGGAACTTATAGTTATCCTCCGTTGTTTTAATTCCTTCGCTAAGAACGAAATGGCAATCCTTTGTGCCATCGTCATTCGTTACGACTGCAGAATACCCGAAAGTAATCGCTTGCGCAGCCGCTTTCGCTTTTACGTTCGGCTGTAACGTAATGCCAAGGCCGAGCGCAAGGGCGAACACAAACGAGCAAAAAATTATCCAAAACTTTTTCATCGTCTTCATATTATTCCTCCTTAATTCTCGCCGAAATCGGTGTAGCCATCGTCAAACGGGTCTTTGCCAGTTGACGTTCTCACCAAATCGTCTTGCATGCTGATAACTTCTATCAGCGGTTCCTGATAATACTTCTCCATACAAACTCCTTTGAATAGATTATTTAACAAAGAGTATCTTGCCCCTCTTTTCGTTACAAAGTTTTTTAACTTACTGCGCAAGTTTTTGCTGATGAATATTGTTTGTTTGCTATGGTACATAGCAAACACCCCGCGGGGTGTTTTTGCGTTTTTTCATTCGCCGTAATCACTTACCCGACTTTCTTTGCATTTTTTATGGCATTACGCCGTCACGCGTTTGCCTCGATTTTTTTCAATTCCCATACCCCAAGTACGAGTTGAACGCTTATTGTCCCCTCCGCGCAAAGGTTTTTTTTCGTCTTGCCGTCCGACAGGGCAAAAACGCCGTGTACGTCTTCAAGCTCAACGAACCCTTTATACCCTTGCGGCAGAGTTACACGCAGGGCAAATCCGTTTTTCGTATCGTATTCTACGGACGCTATGCCCTCTGCCAAA
>JAFTMQ010000201.1 GCA_017452305.1 Clostridia bacterium
ACGATTACCTTTTGGGGTAAAGTTCGTAATATGGCAATCTCTTTCACGTCCGTTAGCTTGGCGGCGCAAATTGCCACCGCGCCCGTGTTATTGCAAACGTTCGGGTACTTATCGTGGTGGTCGCTTTTGCTTAACTTTTTCTTCGTGCCCTTTATCGGCGCGGTCTTTTCATGGTTGCTATTGTTTACGGTGGCGGCGTGCTTGTTGCCGCTCGCCGCTTCGCCCGTGGTACTTTATCTGCCCAACGTCGTATGGTCGGCAGTGCTTCTCTTATTCGAGGGGTTCGATTTTTCCACGTTTGCTATCAAGGGCGTAACCCTCACCGCCTCGGCGTTCGCGTGCTACTATTTGGCGCTTAGCTTTTTGGCGGACAAATGGAATTTGACGATAAAGCAACGCAAGTGGTTTGGCCTACTTTGCGGGGCGGGGTTCGTTGTCGTGGTCTTGATTTCAAATATCGTGTGAAAGGTCGGTAAATATCTAAAAAGTTGCTATAATTAGCAAAGAGTTTAATTTATCCTCTTGCTTTTTAAAAAAAAGTGTGCTATAATATGCATATATTATAGGGTACTGCGCCTTTAAAGTGCATACAAAGGGGGAGCGTTGGCGTGAAATACGTTGATTTTAAAAAATTCACCGACGAAAACGGCGCGCAACCCATCTACCTTTTCGAGGGGGAGGAAGGGTATTTCCGCGAAAAGGGCGAGGAGCTGTTGAAGGCTCGGTTTTTGCAGGAAGCGTCCTTAGATTACGCCTCTTTCGACGGCAGTGATTTAAAGGGCGAAAAAATGAAAGCGCTCGCGGACGCGGTGTATTGTTTTCCGTTCATTTCCCAAAAGCGTTTTGTGCGTGTAACGGAATTTTATCCGACGGAAAAGGAATTTGAAGCCTACCTCAAACCCCTATTTGACGATCCGCCCCAAAGCGGTTTACTGCTTATTATCAACACGGGCAAGGGCAAGACGGGGACGGCGGCGCTCGCGAAAAAGCCGAACGTTACGCACGTGGATTGCGCGCGCTCGGACGAGGAAACGATTAAGCGTTGGATATCCATCACCTGCAAGCGAGCGGGCATATATGCAGACGGCATTACTTGCGGTAAGCTTGCGGCGTACTGCGTCAACGATATGTCCCGTATTTCCAAGGAAACGGAAAAGCTAATTGCGTACTGCACGGCGCAGGGCGAGACGAAGCTTACGGACGCGATTGTCGATGGGCTCGTTTATCCCGACAGCGATTATAAGATTTACGAGCTGGCAAACGCATTGGCGCGGAAGAATTATTCCGAGTATATGAAAATCGTGCGCGATTTATCAACGCGCGGCTTTAACGAGGCGGCGCTGTTGTCCGCGCTTGTTAGTTATTTCAAGGGCTTGTACGAGACCTCTCTTTGCAAGGGGAGCGATAAGGACGTCGCGGCGACGCTCGGCATTAAGGAATATGCGGCGAAGAAAAACCGCGAACAAGCGGCGAAATTCACCAAAGAGGGACTGCTTAACACCTATCAAGCGGTGTACGACGCGGTGAGCGGCATCAAAGGCGGTATGCTTACGCCGGCGGGCGCGTTCAAAATGGCGACGATGCGCTTATTCTTTGGCGAAACGCAAAAAAAATAGGTAAAACATTTATTTTACAAAGTTAATATAATAATTATGACGAATCCGTTTTATCGCGCGCGATCATATACGCGCAAGTAAGGCGGAATAGGAGGCAACTATGACAACGGGATTGTTAGCGTCGTGGTCGGAAATTCAAAAGGGAACGATAGCGTTCTTTGAAAGCTTCAAGAGCGGTTGGGGCGTTGCAGAGGTGTTGGTGGAAGTATTCATGCTCTTCTTCCTCATTTTCTTCGTGTCCAAAATCTTGCGTGATAACGACGCGACGAAGCTTATGGTTGTGTATTGGGTAGCGCTTGGTCTTGGCGGCGTTTTGCACCTTATCGCAACGGATATTATGAGTAAAGATATCTTCTTTATCTTTATCCTGCTCGTTTCCGCGATTATGTTGATTATGTTTAGTACGGAAATCAAAAAGATTTTCTGGGACGTACAAAAGACAAAGCAAACGTCCTCGGATAGATTGGCAGGCGGTAATCCCGAAATTCGCACGGAAGCGGATACGGAGCGTTGTATTCAAGCTATCCATAGAGCGTTGCAGGATATGTCGAAAAACAAGGTCGGCGCTTTGATTGTCCTTTCAAAAGGGAACGTGCCGAGAAACGTTTTGCAAAGCGGTACGGCGATTGACGCGGAGGTTTCCTCGCAGCTTATCGGCGGCGTATTCTTCCCTAATTCGCCCTTGCACGACGGCGCTATGATTATCAAAGGCTATAAAATTCAAGCGGCAGGCTGCTTCTTGCCCTTGACGCAAAAGATGAGCTATCCCAAGGAATTCGGTAGCCGTCACCGCGCGGCAATCGGTATCACCGAGGTTTCCAACGTTATTGCCATTGTCGTTTCGGAGGAAACGGGTATTATTTCGATTGTTAAGCAAGGCAAGGTAACCCGCTATTCGGACGATGACAACAACATCAAGGTAACCCGTTATGCGGATTACGACAATATCATGGACGCACTTCGCGACTATTATTTGAACGAGCTGCCTTCTACGGACAAAAAACGCAACGGAGGGAATAGATAATGAAATTTAAAAATTTCTTAAGAAACGTATTCGTATCTAAATTTTGGATTAAAGCGATTTGTTTGCTTCTTGCAGTTTTCCTTGTGTTTATCATCAATATTGTGTAATTTAGTTAAGAGTATTCAAAGAAAACTTTGCAGTAATTAGGAGTTTTTATGGGACTTAAAGTTTGTAAATTCGGCGGAACGTCGATGGCGAGCGGATCAACCATTTTAGAGGTTGCCAAAATCGTCAATGCGGACAAGGAACGCCGTTACGTGATTGTTTCCGCGCCCGGCAAACGGTTTAGCGGCGACATTAAAATAACCGACCTGCTGTACGCTTGCTCGGACGCCGTGGAGGCGGGGAACGAGGCGGAATTCCGTAAGGTATTCGATAAAATTCGCGTGCGTTTCTTGAATATTCAAACGGAAATCGGCAAGGATTTGGGCTTGGCGGCGGCTTTGTCGGAAGTGGAAGAGAATATGTTAAATGGCGCGGGCAGAGATTACGCAGCCTCGCGCGGCGAGTTTTTTGCCGCAAAAATTATGGCGGCTGTACTTGGCGTGCCTTTCGTGGACGCTACGGAATTCGTGCGCTTTGACGAGCACGGTGTTTTGAAGCAGGAAGAGACCTTTGCGCTTGGCGAAAAGGTGCTTTCCGCCTATCCGCGCGCGGTAATCCCCGGCTTTTACGGCTTGGGCGAAAACGGAAAGGTAAAGACCTTCTCGCGTGGCGGCGGCGATATTTCGGGCTCGATTGTGGCGCGTGCCGTTTCGGCTTCGCTTTATGAAAATTGGACGGACGTAAGCGGCTTTTACGTGTGTGATCCTCGTATCGTCAATTCCCCGAAGTGGATTCCCGAACTCACTTATCAAGAGCTTCGTGAGCTTTCGTACATGGGCGCGAACGTCTTACATAGCGAGTCGATTTTCCCCGTCCGCAGTGCGGGTATTCCCATTCGTATTTGCAACACCTTCCGCCCCGAGGATTCGGGTACGTACATTGTAAAGCACTCCACACGCGATGTGCGCGATTATGTCGTAACGGGTATCGCAGGCAAGAAAGGCTTTACGTCTATCACCTTGGAAAAATCGCTTATGAACGGCGAGGTGGGGTTTGTTGGCAAGGTGCTTTCCGTTATCGGTAAACACGGCATTTCTTTCGAGCATTTGCCCTCGGGTATCGATACCATGTCCTTGATTATTGACAACGTTTACCTTCCCGACGGTATGTTGAACACCATTCTTCAAGAGATAAAAGAGGTGGCGCAACCAGATAAAATTTACACGCACGAAAATATCTCGCTCGTCGCGACGGTTGGGCATGGTATGGCGAAAAACGTCGGTACTTCCGCGCGTTTGTTCAAGGCGCTTTCGGAGGCGGGCATTAACGTGAATATGATCGACCAAGGTTCGAGTGAGTTGAACATTATCGTCGGCGTAGAAAACGATGATTGCGCGGATTGCATTAAAGCAATTTATCGAGAGTTTTTTAATTGAGGTGAAATATGATACTTAAAAAAGTTGATTTAAAGGCGGAATATTCTTTTTTGCAAAGCGGGCAATTGCTCTGTATCGCGGCGGATTATATCTTCGACAGTGAGGTGGATAGCAATTGGAAACGCCCTGCGCTTATCGTAGTGCCGGGCGGCGGCTACGGCATGGTAAGTAAGCGCGAGGGAGAACCCGTGGCGCATGCCTTTTTGGCGAAGGGAGTTCAAGTTTTTATTTTGACCTACCTTACGGGTGAGGACGCGCGCTATCCCGAGCATCTTATCGAGATGGCGGCGGCGGTGGATTACGTCAAAAAGCACGCGGATGAATTTTCCGTCAATCCGCAAGAAGTGTTTGCCGTCGGTTTTTCGGCGGGCGGACATCTTGTTGGCGACCTTTGCGTAGAGCATCAAAATATGCAGCAAAAGACGGGCGTTGCGCTCGATTGTAAGCTGACGGCGGCAGGGCTTTCCTATCCCGTTATCAGTAAAATCAATGGACATCAAGGCTCTTACGTCAATTTGCTGAACGGCTACACGGAAGAGGCAAAAGAAGAGCTTTTAAAAACCTTGAATTTGGACGAGGCGGTAAATGAACAAACGCCGCCTGCGTTTATTTGGACAACGGCAACGGACAACGTTGTGCCTGCGGAGAATGCGATACGTTATGCGTTGGCGTTGGCGAGAAAGAATATCGGCTACGAATTGCACGTTTATCCCGATGGCCTGCACGGCTTATCTACGGCAAACGATGAGGTCAATATCGTTTACAATGCGGATATGAAACGTATTGCGCGTTGGGTGGATGATTGCGCGCTTTTCTTCCGCCGTTATACACAAGAAAAATTCTAATAAACGAGCGGTGCTCCATTGTGGAGTACCGCGTTATTTTTTGCTTTCATCACGTACATGGGTAGGGCGTTTTTGCGTTCCATGCGTATATGGGGCAGGTCAATTTTGTTTTCTTGCGCGGATATACGTACTTCCGCGGCGGAGTGTACAGCCGTGGGCTTTGGCAAGTTGTGAAACGCTCACCACTTGGTATCCGTCCGCCTTTAAATCGGGCAAAAGGCGTTTAAGCGCATCGACGGTGTGTTTATATCCGTCGTGCATGAGTACAATTGCGCCCGAAAACCGATTTTCATATACCGCGCGATAGATAGCGTCTTCGGAAACACCGCTCCAATCCAGCGTGTCTATCGTCCAATTGATTAAGGGTGTGGGCGCGTTTCTTCCACAAAATCGTTGGCTTTGCCAAAGGGCGCGCGCAATAAGTGCCGTGGCTTTCCGTCAATTTTATACAGTTCCTCGTCCGTCTTGTTGATTTCGTCAAGCAAGGCGGTTTTATTTAACGTGGTCAAATCGTGGTGGGAGTGGGTGTGGTTGCCAAGCTCCATATGCATCGCAAGGCAGACGCTCAAAAGATGGGGCGTTTGCGTATCAAACCGTCCGCTGTTGCAAAAAATAGTGGCGGAGGCGGGGCAGTCGGGGTTGGCTTCATTGAACGCCGCATACACGGCGATGATGCTTTCAAGGGTGCGCGAAGGGGCGTCGTCGAAGCTAAACGCAATCAATTTGCGCGTGGGGGAAACGTGGGAAAGTTCCACGTCGTCCATATTCCAATACCCTTCGTCGGGAGGGGAAAAGGAAGGGGAAGACTGCGGCTCGGGCTCGCTTTCCGTTTCCGCATAGTTGGGATTTTCGAGGTTGGACAACAAGTTGTCTTGCGAAGAAGTTTGCGGCCTATAATAGCTTTTTCCGCAATGGCAAGCGGGCAAGGCGAAAAAGAAAAATGTTAAGATATAACTAAAAACGGAGTGGTAACGCATACTAAAAGTATGCGCTAAGCGTAAAAAAACATACATAAAAACTTTTTTGCTTTGTTTTTTTTGTAAATTTTGATAATCCGTCTTGACAAGCACGGGATTAGGTGTTATAATTATATGGTGAAAGTACGATATAATAATAAATGTTTAACATAATTTAAGCTTGCTACATACAGATAAATATGTGCTAACTTGGTAAGCATCAAAGATGAGGAAGGATAAGAAGGTTAACAAAATGAACGAAGAAAAACAAGTTCGGGAAGTTTGTAAATACTTTGACGTGCAAGGCGAGTATCAAAGTTATGAGGTCATTCACAGCGGACACATCAACGCAACCTATCGCGTTTATTTTCTGCGTAACGGCGAAGTAAAGGATTATATTTTACAGAAGGTAAACACCTACGTTTTCCACGATCCCGTAGGGGTAATGGACAATATTTCGTCCGTAACGGAATATATCCGCGCAAAGATTAAGGCAAAATTCGGTACGGCAAAGCGTAACGTTTTGCACTATCAAAAGACAAAAGAAGACGAATACTATGTTTGTATGCTCGACGGTAGCTTTTGGCGTTGCTGTCGGTATATCGACGATTCCGTTTGCTTTGAAAAGACGGATGATTTAAAGGTCGTAGAGGAATCGGGTAAGGCGTTTGGCGAGTTCCAACTCTATCTTGCCGATTATCCCGTGGAAAAGCTTTGCATTGTTATTCCGCACTTCCACAACACCGTGCGCCGTTATACGGCATTCCGCGACGCGATTGCGGAGAATGAGATGGGACGCGTGCAGGACGTAGGGCAAGTGATTGACGACTATTTTTCCGTGGAAGAAATTGCAACCCGTTGCTACCGCTTGCAAAAAGAGGGTGTTTTGCCCTTGCGCGTAACGCATAACGACACGAAATTAAGCAATATCCTTTTCGACGCGGACACGCACGAGCACTTGTCCGTTATCGACTTGGATACGGTTATGCCCGGCTTGGTTGCATTCGACTTTGGCGACGCCATTCGCACGGCGGCTTCTACCTGCGACGAGGACGAAAAGGACTTGTCGAAAGTGGCATTGAATATCGAAAAATTCGAGGCGTTCACACGCGGTTTTGTTAGTACGGTAAAAAATTCTATCACGCAAGAGGAAAAGGATTCCTTGGCGCTTGGCGCAATCGCGATGACGTTGGAGTGCGGCGTTCGTTTCTTAACCGACTATATCAACGGCGATAAGTATTTCAAAATTCATTATCCCGAGCAAAATCTCGTCCGTGCAAAGTGTCAGCTTGCGTTGGGTATGGATATGGTTAAGCATTTGGACGAAATGCAGGCAATCGTAAAAAAATATTTATAATTATTATAAAAAAGATAAGAAAAACACGGCGGAATTTACCGCCGTGTTAATTTTTATTTGATTGAAATAAAGCCATAATGACAATACCAAGATTTCCGCCAAGTATTACGCCTACGCCAAGTCCTATCCAAAACATACGCACCTCCTATCCAAAGTATAGCCAAACCACGGATAAGATATACTACGCGCAATCGCAAAAAAAGTGTCACCTTTTCCACGCAAAACGGATATACTATAAGGTAAGGAGGGCGTATGCGGATAGGGTTTGTTTCGCGCGGTACGTTACGCGCATTTAAGGAGGGAAGCTGTACGCCGTGCGACGGACAACGCGCGGATTTGTTGCTATTCGGTTTCGACGGAGTGGGTGAGGTGAGTTACGAAAAAGAGCTAAAAGGCGAAAGCGATTTTTTTTCGTCCGTCGCTTTGCTTTCCAAATCGTGCAAAAACGTCGTGGTAAGCGGTTGCATTACGGACACGCGCGGCATAAAACGCAAATCCGCCGTAGTGGCGGAAAAGGGGAAGCTGCTCGGCGTTTCGGATATGCTCCACGCTATCGACGGAAAAATCGGCTGCGGTGCGACGCTACGAATGTACGATACGGAGCAAGGCAAAATGGGGATTGTCGTTGCGGAGGACTTATTTTTTGCGGAAAGCGTCGAGGCACTCGCGCGGTGTGGGTGCGATTTCATCGTTTGCCCGTTTGGTCGGCTTGTGGATAGTCTGCAAACGGTACTGCTTCGCAGCTATGCCTTTCGTTGCGGATTGCCCATTTTGCTGTGTGCGCAGGGCTATTGTATGCTTGCCGAGCCCACGGGCGAGTTGGTTTTTTCATCCCCGCAAAGCCCCGTCTTTTTCGAACTAAATAATCGGAAAGAATATCATTTGGTTGAAACGAGGAAGCGTGTTTGCTTTCCGTCGCAAATATAAAACAAAACGCGCCGTATGGCGCGTTTTTGCGAAATTTTTATTAGAAGCCTGCGTTTTTAATCTCTCTATCTACGGCGCGTTGAATGTCTCGGCTTGCAATCGATTTTTTCTTATCGTAGGTGTGCTTACCGCGACAAAGCGCCACTTCCATTTTAATTAAAGCGTCCTTGAAATACAGCTTTAAGGGGACGAGGGTGTAGCCTTGACGGTTGATTTTTCCCGCAATTTTGGCAATCTCGCTCTTATGCAAAAGCAGCTTTCTATCGCGGCGGGTGTCTTTGTGCGAAAATCCGTCCGACTTATCGTAAAAAGCAATATGCATATTTTTCACGGAAACGTCGTTGCCGCGTACAAAGCAAAAGCTGTCGTTCATGTTCACGTTGCCCGCGCGTAAGGACTTAATTTCATTTCCTTCCAAAACAATGCCCGCCTCGTATTTTTCTTCGATAAAATACTCGAAGGATGCGCTTTTATTTGTTGCGATTACTTTCATTTTTCACCTCTAAATTTTCGTTCAACGCGTACCTGCCCGCTTGTTTTTGCTTAAAAGCCGAAATTCCGTCCTTCGCCTATCAAAATCCACGTCAATTACCTTTATGCGGATTTCCTCGCTGATAGAATAGGTGCCGAATTCGCCGACGATACAAAATCTGTCCGCGTCGTATTTATACGTGCCGTACAAGCTTTCCATAGGGATAAAGCCCTCGACGGTGTTGGGGAGCTCGGCAAATAAGCCAAAAGAGGTTACGCCCGAAATCACGGCGTCATATTCTTCCCCAATACGCTCGCTCATATACATAGTCATATACAAATCGTCCACGTCGCGCTCCGCGTCCGTCGCCTTGCGTTCTCTATCCGAGGATTGGTCGGCGGCGCGTTCCACAAACTCACCGTAAACCTCTAACGCGCGCGCATAGCCGCCGTTGATCACCTCTTTGATGATGCGGTGTATGCATAAGTCGGGATAGCGGCGGATAGGGGACGTGAAATGGCAATAACAGCCGCTCGCCAAGCCGAAATGCCCCAAATTTTCGGGCGAATATTTCGCCTTTTGCATGGAACGGAGCATAACGCGGTTGAGTACGGAATAGGTCGGCAAGCCCTCGGCGGATTTTAACAGCTTTTGATAATCATAGGGCTTAACGTCATCCACCGAAAAGCGCGCGTTCAAACCGAGCGTTTGAGCAAAAGCGCGGAAGGTGGTTGCTTTTTCCTCGTTCGGTTTTTCGTGTACGCGGTAAACAAAGGGCGCTTCGATGCCGTGCATATATTCGGCAACCGTTTCATTGGCGAGCACCATAAACGCCTCGATGATTTGATAAGCGAAAACGCGCTGATAATCGGGGATTTTAATCTCGTCGTTATCAAGGATAATTTTCGCCTCTTTTACGTCCAAGGAAATGCTCCCTTTTTTGTCGCGCATCGTCAATAAAATGTCCTTCAATTCCTTAAAGAGGCCTACCATGTACTTAACGTCGGCATATTTTTGCGTAATTTCTTTGTCGCCGTCCAAGATAGCAGTCACTTCCGTGTACGTCATTTTGTGGGCGGAGCGGATAATGCCTTCCACAATTTCACTGCTCACCACTACACCCTTTTTATTGACGCGCATCAAGCAGGAAAGGGTGAGCCGATCCTCGCCCTCGTTCAAGGAACAAATGCCGTTGGATAAAGCGCGGGGGAGCATAGGCAAAACGCGGTCGGGGAAATAGACGCTCGTGCCGCGCTCAAACGCTTCCTCGTCTAATATCGAGCGGTAGCCAACGTAATGGGTTACGTCCGCAATATGCACGCCCAAAAGGTAATCGTCGCCCGCTTTTTCCAAAGAAATGGCGTCATCGATGTCGCGCGTATCCTCGCCGTCGATGGTGACGATGAGCTTATCGCGGAAATCTCTGCGCGCGCGCAAATCTTCTTCTGTAATTTTGCGGTTGGCTTGCTTATTCGCCTCTTTTTCTACGGCGGCAGGGAATTCCTCGCGCAGATTATAGGAGCGGATAATGGACAATTCCTCGGCAAAGAAATCGTCCTCTTCGCCAAGTACCTCTACAATTTCGCCGCCCGGTGCCTTTCCATAGGGGTAGGAAGTAATTTTCGCCACCGCTTTGACCCCCGAGGGGATGTTAAAGCAGGTGGAAAGGGGGATATAGATTTCCGTCGCAAACCGCTTTTCGTCGGGGATAAGATAGCCCGATTTTTTATTGCGGCGGAATATGCCGACCACTTGCGTAAGTCCGCGTTCTAAAATTTTGATAACTCTGCCCTCGTCGTCGCTACGTTCAAATATGTGCTCTACAAGCACGGTATCGCCGTGAAGCGCGCCGCCGAGGTTTTTATGCGGAATAAATAAGTCGCTTTCAAAACGTTGGCTGTTTTCGGGCGCAAAGAAAGCAAAGCCGCGCTCGTTGCCCGTCAAAGTGCCTTTCAAAAGCCCTAATTGTTCAATCGTTCCGTACCTGCCTCCGTCATTTTGGTATAATAAACCCTCCGCGCACAGCTTGTCTAAAAGCTCGACGACGCGGTTTTTCTCGCGGTAGGGGATTTGCAAGAGCTTACAAATTTCCAAAATATTCCGTTTTGCAAGCGTTCCGTCAAGAAACGCTTCAAGCAATTTTTCTCTTGCGCTCATAAAATAACCTCGTAGGGGAATAAAGAAAAACGGCGGCTTTATAGGGAAAGCCGCCGATAGTATCTAAAAACGATTAAGCCCAAATGGCATCGATTTGCAAAATAAAGAAGACGATAGAAAGAACAGCGAGGATTGCCAAGCAAATCCAAGTCCATTTCTTCATTTGCGCTTCGATAGATTTACCTTTGTTCTTGCCGAAGAAGGTTTCGCTAGAACCGCCGAGTGCGTCGATACCCGAGGAGTTGCTAGGTTGCAACAAAATAAGTATAACAATCGCAATAGCAGCGAGCGCCATAAGGACAATCAAAGTGATACTAAGCACGCGGTGGATATAATAAGGGGTGTTTCCGCCGTTTGCGAGTAATGATAAGTTTGCCAAATTCAACATAGTGTTATTCCTCTTTTCCGTTTTGACGGCAAAAAACCGTCCATTTCATAAAAGTACCTATCAATTATAGCATACAAAAAAGAATATCGCAACTATTTTTCAAGGTGATTTTATCTTTTTTTTACAATTTAACGGTGCAGAGCGCGAAAAGAACGCGCTCCGTCCGCATTTTTGCTTATTTAATCAAGCTCTTACCCGTCATTTCTTGGGGTTTAGCAAGCTTCATCATATCGAGCAAGGTGGGCGCGAGGTCTGCCAAAACGCCGTCTTCGCGCAAGCTTACGTTTTTGTATTCTTCCGAAACCAAAATCACGGGTACGGGGAAAGTAGTGTGCTGCGTGAATGCGCCAACGCCGTCGTCGGCAAGCATTTGGTCTGCGTTGCCGTGGTCGGCGGTAACAAGCGCGCTGCCGCCCATCGCCAAAATCTTGTCGGTTACCTTCTTCACGCATTCGTCAACGGCGTGAACAGCCTTCACTGCCGCTTCCATAACGCCCGTATGACCGACCATGTCGCAGTTTGCGAAGTTCAAAATCACTACGTCGTATTCGCCCTTGTCAAGCTCTTCCAAAACCTTTTCGGTTACGGGATATGCGCTCATTTCGGGTTGTAAATCGTAGGTTGCAACCTTCGGGGAAGGGATGACGATACGCGTTTCGCCCTCAACGGGGGGTTCAAGCTTCGCGTTGAAGAAGAAGGTTACGTGCGCGTATTTTTCCGTTTCCGCAATGTGGAGCTGTTTTAAGCCAAGCGACGAAATATATTGAGGCAGGGTGTTGGTGATTTCATCGGGCGGGAATGCCACGCCGACCTTTTTAAAGGACGAATCATACACCGCAAAGCCCACGTAGGTGGGGGCAAGGAAGCCCGTCTTTCTTTCAAAACCGAGCGTCGCGCCCGTTTTAGCGTCTACGAAGGGGAAATCCGCTTGCGAGAACATTCTCGAAATTTGTCTTGCTCTGTCGGGACGGAAGTTGAAGCAAATAATGCTGTCGCCCGCGCCGATAAGCGCAACGGGCTTGCCGTCTTTCGTGAGGTTGGTGGGAAGAATAAACTCGTCCGTCACGCCGTTTGCATAGGACGCGTTTGCCGCTTCTTCCGCCGTGCCCTCAAATTGTACGCCCGCGCCGAGCGTGAGCATATCGTAAGCCTTTTCTTCTCTATCCCAATTGTTGTCGCGGTCCATTGCGTAATATCTACCGCATACGGACGCGATTGCGCCGAAATGAAGCTCGTCCATCTTCGTTTGCAAATCTTTAAGGAACGCCGCGCCCGAGGTGGGGGCTACGTCACGTCCGTCCGTAAACGCGTGCACGTACACGTTATCCAAGCCCTCGTTCTTCGCCATTTCAATAAGCGCGTAAAGGTGCTCGGTGTGGCTGTGAACGCCGCCCGTGGAAACCAAGCCGTAGAGGTGAAGATTCTTGCCGTTATCCTTTGCGGCGTGCATTGCGCGAAGCAATTCCGCATTTTTAAAGAATTCGCCGTTTCTAATGTCTTTCGTGATTTTCGTGAGGTCTTGATAAACAATTCTACCCGCGCCGATGTTGAGGTGGCCAACTTCACTGTTGCCCATTTGACCGTCGGGAAGACCTACCGACATACCGCTTGCGCCAAGCTGTGCGGAGGGGTATTTTTTTTGCAATTCCGTCACGTACTTACTGCCGTCTGCCACGATAGCGTTGCCGACGTTGGACGGATTGATACCGTAGCCGTCCATAATGATAATTGCATAGGGGGTTCTCATACTATAGTTCTCCTTTAATTAACAAAATGGTGGGGGCATGTACGCGTTGAACGCAGACAAGCCCCCGCTAAATTCCGTAATAAAGCTTATTTATCGAAGTTTACGATAGCCGCAAAGTCAGGCGCTTTCAAGGAAGCGCCGCCGATCAAGCCGCCGTCGATTTCTTCCATAGCCATAAGCTCTTTGCAGTTGCCTGCGTTCATGCTGCCGCCGTATTGAATGCGAAGCTGAGCCGCGCATTTAGGACAGAACATTTCGCCAACCGTTGTACGGATGAAAGCGATGGTTTCGTTTGCTTGCTCTGCGGTAGCCGTTTTGCCCGTACCGATAGCCCAAACGGGTTCGTAAGCGATGACGATTTTGGTGATGTCTTCAATGCCCTTCAAGCCTTCGTGGATTTGCGTAGCAAGCACGTCTTCCGTCTTGCCCGTTTCTCTTTCTTCCAAGGATTCACCGATACAACCGATGGGGGTGATACCGTTTGCAAGCGCGGTAAGCGTTCTCTTGTTTACCGTTTCGTCCGTTTCACCGAAGTATTGACGGCGTTCGCTGTGGCCGATGATAACGTATTCTACACCATATTCCAAAAGCATAGCCGCGGAAATTTCGCCCGTGTAAGCGCCTTTTTCTGCGAAGTGTACGTTTTCAGCGCCGAGTTTGATGTTCGTGCCTTTGATTGCCTCGCTGATAGCGGGGATGTTGATTGCGGGAACGCATACGACGACGTCGCAATTTGCGTCCGTAACGAGGGGAGCAATCGCATTGACGAGTGCTACGCCTTGCGATGCGGTGTTGTTCATTTTCCAGTTGCCTGCGATGATTGCTTTACGCATAATTTTATTTCTCCTTTTGTTTTAGAAATACGTATA
>JAFTMQ010000202.1 GCA_017452305.1 Clostridia bacterium
ACATTAAAAAAGAACGCCAAGGTAGGCGTTCTTTTTTAGTCCTTATTTTTTGGCAATATGTTGTGGCAAGCCGTTTTTGTAGGTGTGGGGAAGCTCGCCCATGATAAGCGGTCTTGCATACGCCAAAAATTGCTCGCGCAAGCTCCAATTTTCCCGATCAATCCAACCAAGCGGCACCGTCTTTTCAAAGTTGGCAATTTCGTCCACGGGCGCGACGTCCGCTCGGCAAATGTAGGGCATGTCGTTGTCGCGAACAAGCACCCCTGCCACACAGCTTTCCCCGCTTACAGCCGCATTCAACGCGTACCTGCCTACCTCAAATGCCTCGTTTACGTCCGTCAAGCTGGCAATATGCGCCGCACAGCGTTGCAAAGTAGAAAGCTCGATTGCGCGCGTTTTCGTCTTTAACTCCTTCGCGCAAACGGACGCCAAAAAGCTTGCCGTGCCCGTCAAATTTTTATGACCGAACACGTCCTCGCTCGCCTCGCTTGCAAGCTCGCAAATATATCTTCCGTCGGGCAATTTTACCCCCTCGGAAACGGCAATCACAAGCGATTTTTTCTTCTTCAAAAGCTCCGCAACTCTATCGACAAATTCTTCCAAGGTAAAGGGCGTTTCGGGCAAGCAAATCATATCCACGCCGTCGCAATCCTCCCCCTTGGCAAGTGCGCTTGCCGCCGTGAGCCAGCCTGCGTTTCTACCCATCACCTCGACAATCGTCACTGAATACAAATCGTAAATGGTCGAATCGCACACAAGCTCCTTCATCGTCGCGGCAACAAACTTCGCCGCACTGCCGTAGCCGGGCGTGTGGTCGGTTACCATCAAATCGTTGTCAATCGTTTTAGGTACGCCGACAAAGCGGACGGGACTGCCGATTTTTTTGCCGTAAGCGGAAAGCTTCGCCACCGTGTCCATACTGTCGTTGCCGCCTATGTACAAGAAGCAATCAATGCTGTATTTTGCAAGGATTGCAAAGATTTTTTGATAGTCCGTTTCGTCCTTTTCCGCGGGCTTTAATTTATAACGGCAGCTACCGAGATAGCACGCGGGCGTGCGCTTTAAAAGCTCCACTTTTTCGTCCGTCAAAACCTCGTCCAAGCGGATAAATTTTTCCTGCAAAAAGCCTTGAATGCCGTTTTGCATACCGTAAATTTTTTCCGCGCCCGCCTGCTTTGCACCGACGAATACGCCTGCCAAGCTTGCGTTGATTACCGAAGTGGGACCACCGGATTGTCCTACGACTACGTTCATATTTTTACCTCGTTTTATTTTGTATTTATAAGTTTAGCATATTCCACGGCGAATTGCAAGTATTCCAAAGCTTATTCTTTGTCAGTTTTCCCTCGCAAAGCAAGGCAGAGACGGACGGCGAACACAACGCTACACACCCCGCCTATCGCCAACAAGCCCACCATTTCAATAGGCAAGGAAACGGAAAACGCAATAGCGAACAACGGTTTACCCACGTGTACGATAAAGTTTGGATCCGCCGCCTCGAATATCCAAAGCAACGTACCGAAAAGGACGTTGACGGCAATTCCACCCCCTAAAAACGCCGCTTTTGCGCGCTTGTTTTTTACCCGTTTTTCAAATTTGAACACGAGCAACAACAAGTTTGTTAAGGGCAAAATAAGCACCCACAGCCAAAGGAAGATAAATTTACCGTCGTACAGCGCATTTTCAAACGCGCCGAGCGAGCAAACCGCCGCCCCAACGAAAACGAACACCAAAATTGCAAGCACGCAAATAAGTAGGTATTCCACAAGCCCAAGCGAGCACGCGCCCTGCTTATTCCATCCCTCTTTCCACTTCGCAAGCTTGCCGTTCGGCGTGAAAACGCAAACGAAATTCACCGCTTGCACCGCCAATAAAAACAGCGTAAACACCCATCCGTCGTAAGGGAAGCCGAAAATCAATTTCAGCATCGTATCGTAACCGCCAAGCGCGCGGTTGCTTTCGTAGAGTCCTGCATTTAAGCCTAATCCCACGCAATTCCATATTGCCGCCGCCGTTACGATTGCGGCATACACGCAGGTGGAAATCCGCCCCATTTTTTTGACGAACGTTCCATAGAAAAACACGCAAAAACAAAGTGCGGGCAGGGCACAGCTCGTAATAATGGGAAGCATAACGAGCGGTTCGCGAAAGCCGTTTGCGATAAAGCCCGAAAGACTTTTGTAAAAGTTGTACATCCCCACGCACGCGCAGTAAAAAGCAAGCACGGTGAGCGTGTATAAATATCTGTTTTGGGCGAACACTTTTTCGTTACGCATAATATTCGCCTCCATTTAATACGTTTTCAAAGTTGGCGTTCAAGTTTTCAACGCTTAAAAACTCCGCCTCGGACATTCCCTCGCGCAAGGTGATTAGCTTATATCCGATCATATCCGTATCGTGATAGAGTTGGTTTGTCGATTTCACGCCGAAGGAAAAAATCGCCTTGTCCGCCAACGTCGCGCTTTGCGCGTTGTAAATAACGTCTCCGTAGTTGCGGTGATTGTGCCCCGCGATAAATGCGGAAATATTCGCCGCCCGCAGCATTGCGTAGCTACCGTTGTTCCTATAAGGATAGAGAACGGGCTCCCGCCATTCCCCTTGCCCGACAAGCGCGGGGTTTTCCGCATTTTCGTATTGCAGCTTTGCTTGCGCGTATTCGACGAATGGGATATGGTAGAAGCAAATGCCGATATAATCCTTATCCGCCGTCGCGTTTTGGTAAATATTTTGCGCGTGGATAAGCTGTTCCTCGCGGATGACGTCATAGCCGTACTTCACGCCCGTGAACGTGTAAGTGTTGCTATCCAAAATATGTACGCGGTATTTTACGTCCACGTCCGCAGTGCTTTTCGCCCTATCATCGACAAGGTCAATGAAATAGTTGGTTAAGCCGAATAAATTATCGTCCTCGTAGTCGATAAACGCCGCAAATTTGCTTTGCGAAACCTCTTCGCCGTCCTTCGCCGCGTATTTCTTCACCGCCGTATTGCAATAATAGCGCGGATAATCCCCTTGGTTATCGTGGTTGCCGTAGGTGATAGCAAACTTGGTCAAGCGGTCGGGGTGCTGTTCCACCTGCGTTTTACAAGCCGTATTGAGTGTGGACATCAAATTATCCACGATCGCCTTGGATGCGTACATAAAATTATCCCCCGTCAACACGATAAGGTCGGGGTCTGTTTTTTGAATGGTGTCCGTCACCAAATTTAGCTGTTTTTTGAGGTCGCTTTCAATCCCTAAATGCAGGTCGGCAAGCTGTAAAATTTTAAATCCGTCGCGGAAAGTCATACTCGTGCGGTAGTCATGGACGGAATATGCTTTCCCCCCGTTGCCGCCGCAACCCGCGCAAAGTCCGCAAAGCAAAACCGCCGACAAGCACGCCGCAATACGCTTCTTCATCCCTTCGCGCCTCCTTTTCTTTTGTGATTTTTTATTATTATAACATAATAATAAACAGAATGCAACCGCCGCCGCAAAATTTTCACAAGCAAAAAGCGCCTTTTTTAGGCGCTTTGCATTTTTGTCTTGATTTTGCGTTAATTTTTCGGCTCGACTTTTTTCGATTCGCGCGTGCGTTGCTGTTTTTGCTTTAAGAGCAAAACGTGCGAAAGCTGCATTTCTTGCATAATGCATTTGACGAGCGAATCCAAATCGCTCCCTTCTTGATAATCCGCCGAGCAAATATAGTTGACGCGGTTATCCAAAAGCAGGTTGGTCACCTTATTTTTCTTGCCCTTGGGATAGAGCGCAATGGAAATACCGCCCTGCTTTTTCACGAACGTCATACACGGAATATCCGTGATTCCGTCCCCGAAATAAATCATATTTTGGTATGCCACGCGGCGGTCGGTCATCTTTTCATTGACCTTCTTGCTGTCCGTTTCGTCAAAAATGCCCTTGGAAATACGGAAAATATACTGCGTTTTTTGCGTGTAATTGATGGCAATTTTCGGCCAAACGGCTTGTCCGTTCTCGTCGAAATAATATTGACAAGCAAAGATTTTTTTAAACTCGTCCTTGATTGCCGAACCGTCGATAATATCCTTTATACCACTGGAAATGACGTAGTGCTCGATATTCACGCCGATGGATTCGCCGTATTGATTGATACGCTTAAACCAATTTTGCACGCCCTTGTAAAAGTTGATATTTTTGCCCAACGAGCGCAAATATTCCTGCGTGAAGGGAATGCCTTTTTCACGGCATTTGTACATCATATAATACATATACCCCAAAATCCCTTCCATATAATTCTTTTTGCGGAAGGCTTCCGTTTCCCCCCAAAACTCCTCGCTCGTCATATTGAGGTTGGGGATAAAGGCATAATCCTGCATATCTTGGTCGCACAAGGTTTTATCAAAATCGTACATGAACGCAATCGTTAATTTTTTGCGCATCGCTTTCCCTCCTTGGGAACTTTTTATTTAGTATAGCATACCTTGCCCCCTTTGTCAAGAGGGGTAGAAAAAAGAGCAAAACCCATTTGATTTTTCCCGCTTTCTTTATTCTGTTTTTTGATAGGCAAGACGCTCGTCACCGTTTGCAAGGTGGATAATGCCGCAATATTGAAAGCCGCGCTTTAAGAGCGCACGCTGCATAGGCAGGTTGTCGCGGTGGGTGTCTATGCGTAAATTATGACAGCGCGCGAAACACTCGTCTATGCAATATCCAATTATCCCTTGTCCCTGCTTGGCAACCGCAATGCGGTGGATGACGCCGTAGGGCTTATCGG
>JAFTMQ010000203.1 GCA_017452305.1 Clostridia bacterium
CATTAAAGTATAAAGACGTGCCTACGCTTGGCTTTACGCACTTGCAACCCGCACAGCTTACGACGGTTGGTAAGCGCGCCACCCTTTGGTTGCAGGATTTGGCGATGGACTACGAAAATCTTGTGCATGCGAAAGCTACCTTGAAATTGCGCGGCGTTAAGGGCACAACGGGCACGCAAGCAAGCTTTTTGGAATTATTCGGCGGCGATGAAGAAAAGGTAAAGGAGCTCGAAAAACGCGTCGTTGCGAAGCTTGGCTTTGAAAAGGTTTACGGCGTAACGGGACAAACCTATCCGCGCAAGCTCGACTATAATATTCTTTGCGTGCTTTCACAAATCGCACAAAGCGCGTATAAATTCTCTAACGATATTCGCATTTTGCAAAATATGAAAGAGGTGGAGGAGCCGTTCGGCAAAAGTCAAATCGGCTCGTCCGCGATGGCATATAAACGCAATCCTATGCGTAGTGAGCGTATCGGCGGTTTGGCAAGATATTTAATTTCTTTGCCGATGAACAGCGCCATCACTTCGTCAACGCAGTGGTTCGAGCGCACTTTGGACGATTCCGCAAACCGTCGTATTGTCAACGCACAGGCATTTTTGACTGTTGACGCAATTTTAAACGTCTATATGGACGTTGCGGATAACCTCGTTGTTTATGAAAAGGTTATCGCAAAGCATATTCGCGCGGAATTGCCGTTTATGGCGACGGAAAATATTATGATGGACTGCGTAAAAGCGGGCGGGAACCGTCAAGAATTGCACGAACGTATTCGCGTACTTTCTATGGAAGCGGGCAAAAACGTCAAGGTAGAGGGCGGTGAAAATAACCTTATCGACCTCATTAAACAGGACGAAATGTTCGCGCCAATTTGGTCGAAGTTGGACGATATTCTCGATCCGAAAAAGTTTGTGGGCAGAGCCCCGCAGCAAACGGTGGAATTTATCGAAAACGAAATCAATCCGATTTTGACAAAACACGCGGATTTGCTTGGCGAACGTGGCGACGTCCGCGTATAATCAAGGAGTAATTATGAAAAAATTTCTTACGCTTTTTCTTTGCACGTTGACGCTTGTAGGTTTATTTGCTTTACCTGCATGCGATGACAAAAAAGGCAACAATGGGTCCGATATCGAAGCCGGTGTCGAATTTCCCGAGGATGAATGGACAAACAACTACTAATGATTTACGAAATTGCAGGCTTACGTGTTGAAATTGCCAACAAACACGCATATACAACTAAATTTTGCGGTGCGTATTTGTCGGAAAATCAAGACTTGCCCGCACATTTGACGGCAAGCGTTACCGACGCGGAATTGCAAGAAGAAAGAGAGGCGTCGCCCGGTTTTTCGGACGGGTATATCGAAAATATTTGCTTATATCGCAGTATTTGCAGGCAAATCCCGACAATGCGCCGCTTTTTGCTTCATGCTTCTATTTTGGAATGTAACGGAAAAGCGTATGCTTTTTTAGGACGGAGCGGTACGGGCAAATCTACCCACACCAAGCTTTGGCTGCGCTACGTGGAAAATACGCGCGTGCTCAATGGCGATAAACCCATTTTAGAGTATTGCGACGGAAAATTTTACGCGCACGGCACGCCTTGGCAAGGCAAAGAGAATTGGGGATACAGAGGGAAAGCCGAGCTTTGCGGTTTATGTTTTTTAGAGCAAGCAAAGGTCAACGAAATTTCCAAAATGTCTATTGGCGAAACCTCTTCAAGGGTGTTTACGCAAGTTCTCTTGCCGCAGGATGAAGAAAACGTTTTAGCAACCTTGGATTTGTTGGATAAGCTTGTGGAAAGTGTTCCCGCATACTTATTAAAATGCGATATTTCCGAGGATGCGGTAAAATGCTCTTTCGAGCGGCTCACGGGCGAAGCTTATGCCCCGAAAATGAAAAGCGAGGATTAATTTATGAAAATCAAAAAGGGATTTGTAATTAGAAAGGTAGGCGACGCGCACGTTGTCGTGCCCGTAGGTGAATTAAGCAAAACCTTTCACGGTATGATCAACTTAAACGAAACGGGCGCTTTTTTATGGAAATTCTTTACGGCGGAGCACTCGGTTAACGAGGCTGTTGCGGCACTTTGCGCGGAATATGAAGTGGATGAAGAGCGCGCTCGTATCGACGCGGAAAAATTCGCAGAAGTTTTAACTAAAAACTCGTTTATCGAATAATATGAGCGAAATAGAAGTTCAAAAAATTGAAGACGTTTTGTTGACGAAAGGGCAATACGTCGGGCCGACGGCAGGGGTAAGTATGTTGCCCATGCTAAAAAACCGACGGGACACCATCGTTGTAAACAAAAAGACGGAAAGGTTGAAGCCGTTGGACGTCGCGTTATATAAGCGCGGGGAGCAATATATACTCCACCGCGTACTCAAAGTGACGGACACGGGGTATATTATCCGTGGCGACAACTGTTACGCCGACGAAATCGTCCCCGAAGAGGCTGTAATCGGTGTGTTGACGGAGTTTTTCCGTAAAGACAAGCACATCGTTTGCGAGAGTGATAAAAAATATCACCGCTATGTTAAAAATCGCTTAAAAACTTATAAATTTAGACGTTTTTGGGTTAGGTTAAAAGCGAACTGCATCAATTTGGCGAAGAAAATTTTACGTGTATTCGGCTATAAAAGTAAATAGGAAAAAACAATGAAAGCAGCAAAACAAGTTAGCAAAGGGAAAATTTGGTTACAAAAAGAGACGCGGCCTTATCGCGCCTCTATTATCCTTTTGACAACGCTCACCGTTTTGGCAACCTTGGCTTCGTTGGCGTTTGCTTATTTGGTTAGCTACGTTATCAATAGCGCGGATTCGGGCAAGGAAAAACAAGTTTGGATTTTTTCCGCCGTTTTGCTTGGCTTGGTATTGTTGAAAATTCTTTTAAAAACTTTCGATTCTTACTATGCGGAAAAATTGCGCGCGCAGTTTACGTCCAACCTTCGCACGCGTACCTTCGGTAAAATTTTGCGCTCGAATTACGCACATATTGCTTCTTATCACAGTGGGGAGCTTGTCAATCGTCTCACGACGGATATCCATGAGGTTTCCGCAGATACGGTAGGGCTCATGCCTGCCTTGGTCGGTATGGGCGTGCAATGCATAGGCTCTATCATTGCGCTTTTGACAATCGAGCCGCTTTTTACGGGCATTTACGTTGTTTGCGGCGCGGTGTTTGCGGGCGTTGCGGCACTTTTCCGCCGTCAAATTAAAAAGAGACAAAAGGAAGTGCTTGCGGCGGATGGTCAACATCGTTCGTTCATGCAGGAAAGCGTTGGCTCTTTGATGACGATTAAGGCGTACGGCGCGGAAAATAAAAGCGAAATTAAGTGCTCCGATTTCGCGCAAAAATATTACGGCGCGCGTATGAAACGTAACAACGTACGCACGGGCATGAACGGTATTTTTGCGCTTTTAAGCAACGCAGGGTTGATCTTTGCTGTAATTTGGTGCGGAATTAGCGTGCTTTACGGCGGCAATAAGGATTACGGCTCCATTTTGTCCATTGTCTTATTGCTTATGCAATTCCAACAGCCGTTGACGGGCTTCTCGTCCGTTATTCCCGCATATTATTCAAGAATGGCAAGTGGGGAACGTTTGGCGGAATTGGAAGCTTTACCCGACGAGGATTTGCATTCCGAGAGAAAAGACGCGCTTAACTATGCGGAATTTTCAAGCATTCAATTCAACAACCTTTCCTTTTCTTACGGGCGCGAGGTTGTACTTTCCGACGTAAATACGGAAATTGGAAAAGGGGAAATCGTTTGCCTTTTGGGTTCTTCGGGCTCGGGTAAAAGTACGTTATTTAAGCTATTGTTAAGTATTTTTAATCCTACCTCGGGGGAAATCAATCTTAAAGATTCGACGGGTAAGCTTTTGCCTTTGTCAATTAAGGATAGAGAGCTTTTTGCGTATGTACCGCAAGGGAATTTCTTGTTCTCGGGTACGATTTACGAGAATTTAACCTTCTTCTCTACGGAAAAGAAAGAGGAAGTGTTAAAGGAAAAAATCGACGTAGCGTTACGCACGGCTTGCGCGGAATTTGTTTACGAGCTGCCCGACGGCTTGCAAACGCTCTTATCCGAGTGCGGCGGTGGTTTGTCCGAAGGACAAATGCAGCGTTTGGCAATCGCAAGAGCGCTTGTTTCCGATAGACCTATCTTGCTTTTCGACGAAGCAACCTCGGCGTTAGACGCAACGACGGAAGAACAGCTTTTGCAAAATCTTAAAGCGTTGATGGGCAAAACTTGCTTGATTGTTACGCATAGACCTGCGGCACTTGCCATTGCGGATAAGGTGTTGGCATTGACCGACGGGAAATTGCAAATAAAAAATAAAAACGAACTCGATTGAGTTCGTTTTTTCTATTTTATGCTGTTTCTATATTCACCCGGCGTCATACCCACGTATTTTTTAAACACGGACGTAAAGCTTGAAATAGAATCAAAGCAAAGCAATTCGCTAATATCGGCAAAGCGGTAATTTTTGCGGATAAGCTTTTTCGCCTCGTCTATTTTTAATTTCATGTACGTTTGATAAATACTGTTGCCCGTCTTTGCCTTAAAAAAGGTGCAAAGATGCGTTGTGCCGTAGTGCAGCGCTTCCGTTAAATCAAGCAGTTGAAATTGTCCGTAAACCTTGGAAACCAAAAATTTATAAATCTCGTCTTCAAGCTCCGAAGAATCGGCAATTTTAGAAACGAAAAAGCCTTGCGATGGGG
>JAFTMQ010000204.1 GCA_017452305.1 Clostridia bacterium
GAGGTATGGGATCGCTTGGCGCAATGGCGGCAGGTAGCAGTGATAGATATTTCCAAGAAGGCACGAAGAAGTTTGTGCCCGAGGGGGTAGAAGGCAGAGTGCCTTATCGCGGCTCGGTTGCGGATATTATTTATCAAATGAAGGGCGGCTTGCGCTCGGGTATGGGTTATTGCGGTAAAGCAACGATTGAAGACCTTCGCACGAGTTCGGAATTTGTGCGTATTACCAATGCAAGCTTGATTGAAAGCCATCCTCACGATATTTCAATCAGTAAGGAAGCGCCGAACTATTCCCAACACTAATCAACAAGAGAAATTATCATTACGGAGGAGAGAATTATGGCAAATAACGTACGCCCCGAAAGTATGGCGCGTATTACGACGAAAGCGCTTGCGGACGAATTTATTGCGGAGCAAATCAAAGCTATCCGCGCGCAGGTGGGCGATAAAAAGGTTTTGCTTGCATTATCGGGCGGTGTGGATTCGTCCGTTGTGGCGGCATTACTCATTAAGGCGATTGGCAAACAGCTTGTTTGCGTGCACGTTAATCATGGACTTATGCGCAAAGGGGAAAGCGAGGACGTTGTAGAAGTATTCCAAAATCAATTGGATGCCAACTTGATTTACGTTGACGCAACCGAGCGTTTCCTTGCCCTTTTAGACGGCGTAGAAGAGCCCGAAAAGAAGCGTAAAATCATCGGCGGGGAATTTATCAAGGTATTTGACGAAGAAGCGAGTAAGCTGTCGGGAATTTCATATTTGGCGCAAGGCACTATCTATCCCGACATTTTGGAAAGCGACGGCGTAAAGGCGCATCACAACGTAGGCGGCTTGCCCGAAGATATGCAGTTTGAGTTGGTAGAGCCGCTTAAATTCCTTTACAAGGACGAGGTGCGTGTTGTAGGCAGTGCGCTCGGTTTGCCCAGCGCGATGGTTTATCGTCAGCCTTTCCCCGGCCCGGGACTTGGTGTTCGCTGTCTTGGTGCAATTACGCGTGATAGATTGGAAGCCGTGCGTGAATCGGACGCTATTTTGCGGGAAGAATTTGCGAAAGCGGGCTTAGATAGCAAGGTTTGGCAATATTTTACGGCAGTACCTAATTTCAAGTCGGTAGGCGTCAAAAATGGTGCGAGAACGTACGCATATCCCGTTATCATTCGTGCCGTAAACACCGTGGACGCTATGACGGCTACGATTGAGGAAATTCCTTACGATATCTTGAAAAAAATCACTGAACGCATCACGGCAGAGGTGGAAAACGTCAATCGCGTGCTCTATGACTTAACTCCTAAGCCTTGTGGCACAATCGAGTGGGAGTAAGAGTAAAATGAGGTATTATGTCACGCATTATGCCACACATAATAGATGATGAATTTAAATTTATCCCCTGAAGGGGATAAAATTCAATAAATTTAATCGGTACTATGTCACATAGAATTATTCTGTGCGCATAGTACTTTTATTTTTGGTTAAAAAACAAACGCTTTTTGCATTGTACAACCTATACTTCGCATACGATATTTGGCGAGGTGTGGGAAGTATGTTTTTAGATTTTATTTGGATGTTGTTGGGAAAAATTGTATTTTTTACGGGAATGATCGGTACGAAAAATGCGTTTCCAAAACCGCTATCTAAGGAGGAAGAGGAAAAATATCTTGCGTTGGTTTCGCAAGGGGATAAGCAAGCCAAAGAAATATTAATTAAGCACAATATGCGTTTGGTGGCGCACATCGTCAAAAAATATGCAGGCGCGGCGGAAACGGACGATTTAATTTCCGTGGGCAGTATTGGGCTTATTAAGGCGATCAATACTTACAAGATTGGCCACGGAACGGCGCTTGCTACCTATACGGCGAGATGTATAGAAAATGAAATTTTGATGCTTATTCGCGCAAATAAAAAGCACAAAAGCACGATTTCTTTATCCGACCCCGTGGGTATGGATAAGGACGGAAACGAGCTTACGCTTATGGACTTACTCTTTGAAAAAGAGGATTGCGTTTTCGAGCAAGTAGAACGATCGGTACAACGTGAAAAATTACTAATACAAATTCAACGCGTATTGAACGAGCGGGAATATAGAATAATATGCTTGCGTTATGCTTTAAAGGGAGGGATTCCGTTGCCGCAGCGCGAGGTTGCAAACGTCTTAAAAATTTCCCGTTCTTATATTTCGAGGATAGAACAGCACGCGATTGAAAAGCTACGCGCCGCGCTCCGTCCCGAGGATTTTTTGGATTGAGGGGGAATGGTTTGGCTGTCTAGGAAACGAGGGGTAAGATTTTTAATAAAAATAATTGAGGTGTTTGCTTTTGCCTTAAAAAATATTGGAATTGCCGATTTTTTTTGCTGTAAATTGTTGAAATTTTAGAAAAGATGTGTTATACTTATAGTTGGTATAAGGGATATTTTGGGATTTTACAAAAATTCCTTATCGATAAAACAGCAAAATATTATTGGAGGAATTCATAAATGACAATGTCGTCAGAAGTTCAAGAAATGTACTGCGTTGCCAAAGGCGCAGGCGTTGCTCGTCATGAAAATGCCCCGATCCCCGAAGAAGGTAAGTGGATTCATGCGAAAGAAATCAAAGACATCAGCGGTTTTACCCACGGTATCGGTTGGTGTGCTCCTCAACAAGGCGCTTGTAAGCTCTCGTTGAACATTAAGCAAGGTATTATCCAAGAAGCGCTTGTAGAAACCATCGGTTGCTCGGGTATGACCCACTCCGCAGCTATGGCGGCTGAAATTTTGCCCGGTAAAACGCCTCTTGAAGCGCTCAACACCGACTTGGTTTGCGACGCTATCAACACGGCAATGAGAGAATTGTTCTTGCAAATCGTTTACGGCCGTTCGCAATCCGCGTTCTCCGATGACGGTCTTGTTATCGGCGCAGGCTTGGAAGACCTCAGTAAAGGTCACCGTTCGCAGGTTGGTACGATGTATTCCACCCTTCAAAAAGGTGTTAGATACCTCGAAATGGCAGAAGGTTACGTAACTCGTCTTGCTCTTGATGCGAATAACGAAGTTATCGGTTATGAATTTGTTTCGCTTGGTAAGATGACCGATTTCATTAAAAAGGGTATGGAGCCCAA
>JAFTMQ010000205.1 GCA_017452305.1 Clostridia bacterium
TCCTTCTTTAGCCTCAATATTATCTTTTTTTCAAGGCGGGATATATAGCTCTGCGAAATCCCCAAAAGGTCGGCGACGTCCTTTTGCGTCATCTCCTCGCCGCCCCCTAAGCCAAACCGCAAAAACATAATTTTCCGCTCCCGCTCCGACAGCTTTTTCAACGCCTCTTTCAACTGCTCTTTTTCCGCGTTCGCTTCAATATCCCCATACACCGTGTCCGCGGACATACCCAACACGTCGGATAAAAGCAGCTCGTTCCCCTCAAAATCGGTGTTGAGCGGCTCGTCAAAGGACACCTCGCTTTTAAGTCGAGCCGTACGACGCAGGTACATCAAAATCTCGTTTTCGATACAGCGCGAGGCGTAGGTGGCAAGCTTGATTTTTTTGTCCGTCTTAAAGGAATTTATCGCCTTGATAAGCCCTATCGTGCCGATAGAAACGAGGTCGTCGTTATCCACCCCCGTGTTGTCAAATTTACGGGCAATATACACCACCAAACGCAGGTTATGTTGAATTAAAAGGGCGCGTGCTTGCTCCTTTTCTTGTTCTTCGCCAAGCTTTCTAAGCATTTCGCTCTCTTCCTCGGGGGAAAGGGGCAAAGGCAACGCTTCGCCGCCACCGCAAACGTAATCCACTACCTCTTTGTCCAAACACAGCTTTTGTAAAAAAATCTTCAAAATTTCCTTGATCTTCATACGGCTTATCCCTTTATAATTCCTACGTTTAAGAGTACTTGATACTCTCGGTTTAACATATGCTTCGAGGGGGTGAAATATACCTCGATTTCCCTGCTTTCCATAGACGGAATTTTCACTTTTATCCGCGCACGGAAAAGCTGCACCTTTCTTTCTCCCGACATGGTGGCAATCACCATTTCATCGCGTACCTGCCCCCCATCTTCGTCCTTTTCTTCTTCCGTTTGAAAGAGGATTTCTTCCCCGAAAATATCGTAAAATACGGCGGGGGAAAGAAAACAGACGGGCACGCCGTTTTTGCTTGCCAAATTTCCGCTGTCCAAATAGCCCAAAAGGGAAAAACTACGTTGCTTGTAAAGAATTTCACACGAGTAAATCCCTTGAAAAAGCTTGCGTTTTTGATATAGCTTTTTAACGAGGACAAGCGTGAGCAAGGACAACAGCGCAAAACCGAGCACAACCAAAAATATAGGCGTTTTTTGCGGAAAAATTGCGGAAAACAGCGCCGTGAGCGCACCCCCATAGACAAAGGTGAGAAAAAAGAACACACCGACGTTCAACGCGTACCTGCCCCACTCCTTTCTGTTTTTTATCCGTGGAAAAGCAAGCAAACAAAGCAAAAAGCCCACGGCAATTTTAAGAAAAATAAGCAAAGCGTTCGGCAGTAAAATTAGCGGAAAAACGACGGCAAATACACCGCCTATGCAAGCGGATATGAGAATTTTCCACCACGCAGTTTTCGTTTTGCAAAGTAAAAAGGAAAGGTTTAATAGGGCAAAATCAAAGAGCGTATTTTCCAAAAAAGCGTACTCGATATATACCACCATAAAAAAGCCCTCTTCCCCTTATTTTTCAAGGGGTTGAGGGCATTATAGCACACGGAAAGCATAAAATAAATAAGTCTTTTGTAAAACGCGCGTTTTTATTGTCGATTTCGCTTTTGATAAATCCTAAAACGCCTTTTAGCGGAAATGCTAAAAGGCGTTTTTTATGTATTCGATTTTTCCGTCGGCGTAAACTTCCGCGACGTCAAAGCGTGCATTGGGCTCTTCCCCCGTCTGTTTCCAAAAACACTGCGCTATCTTTCGATAACGGCGCTGTTTTTCCGCCGTCACCGCTTCGCGCGGCGTTCCGTATTCGTCACTCGTGCGCGTTTTGACCTCGATAAAGACAATTTCGTCCTTGTCCTCGGCAATCAAATCCGCTTCGCCAAAAGGGGTGCGGTAGTTACGCTTCAATATCTTAAAACCCTGCTTTTTGAGGTGGGCTTCGACGAGCTTTTCGCCCGCGTTTCCTAAAAGTTTTTTGTGAAGCTTCTGCGGTGAATGGGCATAAGCCTTTCTCCTTAATGCCTTTGATGTGCTCTGCCGTGCCGTAGCCCTTGTTCTTTTCAAAGCCGTAATCGGGATAGGTTTGCGCGAAATCCACCATTTTTTTATCACGGTGGACTTTGGCTATAATGCTTGCCGCGCCTATCGAATAAGAGAGCGCGTCGCCGTGGATTACGCTTTGTTGGGGGTGAGGAATATTGAGCGTCATATTGCCGTCCGTGAGTACGACGTCGGGCGAAATATTCAATTCCTCAATCGCGCGTTTCATGCCGAGCTTTGTCGCTTCCAAAATGTTGATTTCGTCAATCACCTTTTCGTCAATTTCGATAATCGTATAGGCAAGGGCGCGCGCTTTGATTTGCTCGGCGAGCGTTTCGCGCTTCTTTTCGGACAGCTTTTTGCTATCGTCCACGCCGACGACGAGCGCTTCCTCGTCCAAGGGCATAATCACTGCCGCGCAAACGACGGGGCCTGCGAGAGGCCCTCTGCCCACCTCGTCCACGCCCGCGATATACTGATAGCCGCGCGCTAAAAGACTGCGTTCATATTGCAATTTTTCTTCTGCGTTCCAAATTTTTTTCATAAGTGTTGCCTTTGATTAAAATTCAAAATCCTGATAATCTTTGGGGTCTTCAAGGCAAATTTTGCCGATTCTGCCCTTGCGGAAATCGTCCACGATTGCCTTTGCGCCGCGCTCGTAATCGTATTCGCCGCCGCGGAAAATAAACCCTCTGCGCTTGCAAACCGCCTCGTACATACCAAGCTTTTCGGAAAAATCGGTGATGCCGTAGCGCTCCGTCAAGCATTCGGGATATTTTTCGGCAAGCTCGCCCAAAAGCTCCAACGCGACGTTGTCCATATCCAAAATATCGTCATTGATACTGCCGATATAAGCAAGATGGCGTGCGAGGTATTGATTATCAAAGGACGGGGGCATTGTACCGGGGGTATCGAGCAAATCGAACTCGCCGCATTTAAGCCAACGCACGTCGCGCGTAACGCCTGCTTTGTCGCCCGTCTTGGCGCGCTTTTGGCCGCTTAAAAGATTGACGATGGTGCTTTTGCCCGTGTTGGGAATGCCTGCAACCATAAAACGGAAGGTGCGGTTTAAGCCCTTGGCTTGCGCCCTTTCCCGTTTTTCCTTGACGATAGCATTGAGGCGCGCAAGGATTTGTCTTTTCGTGGAAATATTGGTGGAATCGCATTTCATCGCGTACCTGCCCCTATCCTCGAAGAATTTTACAAACGCGTCCGCCCTGCCGTCGGAAAGGTCGGCTTTGTTTAAAACGTATAAAATCGGCTTTTCGCCGAAGATTTTTTTAAGGTTTTTGTTGAGGGTGGCAATCGGTGCACGCGCGTCCAAAACGCAAATTACGCCGTCGCATAAATCGCGTTTTGCTTCCATGTCGCGCATCGCTTTCGTCATATGCCCCGGAAACCATTGTATATTTTTCATTGTGTTATCCTTTTTTAAGTGCTGAATGCTGAATTGTGGCTGTGAATTTGCGCCGTCCGTTAAGAACGGTAAAACGGCGGAGATACAAGCAGTTCAAGACATTGTGAGCACCCTACAGGGAGCGTACTAAAACGTACGTGACTGAGGGGCACGGAACGACAACGCTGTATTGCGCCGCATATTCTCTGTTTGTATAAAAGGTCGGGGCGGCGCTTGCGCGTTATTTCCAACGCCTGCTCCCTGCGCCATTCGTCGATTTTGCCGTGGTCGCCACTGCGTAAAACCTCGGGGACGGTCAATCCCTTGTATTCCTGCGGACGGGTGTATTGCGGATATTCGAGCATATTATCCGAAAAGCTTTCATCGACAAGCGAGGACGTGTTGATAACGCCGTCTACGTAGCGCGAAACGCAGTCCGCAATGACCATAGCGGGCAATTCACCGCCCGTCAAAACATAGTCGCCTATCGAGATTTCCTCGTCGATAAAGAGGTCTAAAACACGTTGGTCAACCCCCTCGTAATGTCCGCAAAGCAAGATGAGGTGTTCGTATTCCAAAAGCTCAAACACCTTTTGCTGCTTGAAGGTTTCGCCCTTGGGGGACATATAGATACGGCGCGCCTTGTGGTCGGGGTCGATTGCCTCAATCGCGTTGCCGATGGGCGGCGCCATCATCACCATGCCCGCACCACCGCCGAAGGGATAATCGTCACACTTTAAGTGCTTATCCTCCGTGTAGTCGCGTATGTTGACGATATTGATTTGTATCTTGCCCGATTTTTGCGCTCTGCCAAGAATGCTCTCTTGCATGGCGGAAAACATTTCGGGGAATAAGGTTAAAATGTCAATTCTCATAAAAATTAGGGGGATTTTTCCATTTGCGCCGTTTATCACAACGGAAAACGGCGGAGATGCGAGCAGTTCAAGGCATTGTGAGCACCCTACAGGGAGCGTACAGAGACGTACGTGACTGAAAGGGCGCGGAGCAATAACGATGAAATGCGACGTATATACGTCCGTTTTTTACAAAATTGCCTCTACAAACGCCTTGCTGTCGAACATTTCCAAATCGTCCATTTTTTCGCCGACGCCTGCAAAGACAACGGGTAAGGACAATTCTTCCGCGAGCGAGAAGACAAAGCCGCCCTTTGCCGTGCCGTCAAGCTTGGTAAGGACAAGTCCGTCAAGCTCCACAGCCTCGTCGAATACGCGCGCTTGGTTGACGGCATTTTGCCCCGTGGTCGCGTCCAAAACAAGCAGCTTTAAGAAGTCCGCTTCAGGATATTCGCGGGTGACCACTCTATCCATTTTACGAAGCTCGTTCATCAAGTTTTCCTTGACGTGCAATCTGCCTGCGGTGTCGATGATGACAACGTCCGTCTTCTTCGCCTTTGCCGAGGCTACGGCATCGAAAATAACCGCGGCGGGATCGCTCCCCTCCTCGTGCTTGACGATACGCACCTTGGCGCGCTCCGCCCAAATGGCAAGCTGTTCACTTGCCGCCGCACGGAAGGTATCTGCCGCCGCAACCGTGACCGTTTTGCCTTGCGCGAGGAAATAGTGCGCGAGTTTGCCCACCGTCGTCGTTTTGCCTACGCCGTTTACGCCGACAAGCATAATCACGCAAGGATACGCGGGCGCTTCCACCTCGCTTTCCTCTAAGATGTCGATGAGGATTTCACGAAGCAAGGAAATTACGTAGTCTTGGTCCTTTAAACGCTCGTCCATCGCGCGCTTTTTGACGCGCTCAACAACCTCTTGCGCCGTGGAATAGGATACGTCGGACGCAATGAGAATTTCCTCTAACTCCTCGTAAAACTCGTCGCCGAGTTTGTTTTTGGAAAAGAGTATACGGAGCTTAGACGCAAGGTTGTCCTTCGTCTTTTTCATTGCTCCAAAAAGTTTACTAAAAAAGCCCATAGGGAACTCCTTTTTTGTTGACGGTTTCACCGTCAACGTGAATTGATTTGCTTATAGCAAATCGTGAATTGCGCTTTATAGTGCGTGAATTGGCAACATAGTTGCCGTGAATTGCAAGGCGTTGCGTTACAATGCACGGTTGAATAAGCAGTCGCAAAAACAGAGCAAGACGCAAGCAAGACAAGGCGTCGTGAGTACCCCGACAGGAGCGTACTTAGACGTACGCGACTGAGGGTTGCCACAGCGCGACGCTGTATTGCGCCACAGACTTTTGCGCGCCTATCCAAGCCGCGAAAAACAGCGGAGATACAAGCAGTTCAAGGCATTGTGAGCACCTTACAGGGAGCGTACATAGACGTACGTGACCGAAAAGGCGCGGAGCAATAACGAAGAAATGCGACGTATATACGTCTGTTTTTTACTCTACGGTACCTGCGCCAAGCTTACTCTCCACCTCCGCAAGCTTTACGGAAACGATTTTGGAAACACCCTTTTCTTGCATGGTTACGCCGAAGAGGGTATCCGCTAGGTTCATGGTCGGCTTTCTGTGCGTGATAACGATAAATTGCGTGTCTAATGCGAAACGCTTTAAGTAGGTTGCAAAACGATCTACGTTTGCATCGTCAAGCGCGGCTTCGATTTCGTCCAAGATACAGAAAGGCATAGGACGGGATTTTAAGATAGCAAACAAAATCGCGATTGCCGTAAGCGCGCGTTCGCCGCCCGAAAGCAAGGAAATTTTGGTAAGCTTTTTGCCGGGGGGACAAGCGACGATTTCTACGCCTGCCGCAAGCGGATCTTCCACGTCCTCGTAGTCGATTTGCAGTTCCGCTTTACCGCCGCCGAACAATTCCTTGAAGGTGATTTTGAAGTTTTCGTTGATTTCCTCAAAGCCCGCGTTGAAGATACGGAGCATTTCGCCGCGAATTTCGTCGAGGGCGGCTTGCAAGTCGTCAATCGCTTTTTGCAAGTCCTCGCGCTGGGTGGTCATTTCCTCACAACGCGCCTTTTCGTATTCATATTCCTCTACGGCGTTGGGGTTGACCGCGCCGAGCATGGTAATTTTCCGCTTCAATACGGTGATGTCCTGCGCCGCTTCTTGGACGTTGAAGTTTTCCTTACGGAAAGCAAGACAGCCCTCGTAATCGAGCGCGTACCCCTCTTCCATACGTTGACGGATATTTTCGAGGTTGGTGTCGATTTTACTAATTTCAAGCTCGCACTTGAAGCGCTTGTCCGTGCTCTTGGACAAGGTTTCTTGCAAATTCGTCTTTTCTTCTTCAAGCGCAAGCTGCGTAGCGTTGATTTGCTCCTTTTCGGCACTGATTGCGGAAATCTTGTCCATAATTTCCTGCACAGCCGCCTTTTCCTCTTCGGTGAGTTCCTTTTCCTGCGCTTCCGCTTCTAAACCGTTGAGCTTGGTTTGCGTTTCCGTCTGCTCGTATTCCATATCGAGGATATTCTTGACGAGCTCCTCTTTTTCGGCGGTGATACGGGCAATCGTTTGCTTTTGCGTAAGCAACGCGGACGTGAGCGCGGTGTGTTCCTTTTCGAGCGAAAGCAATTTTTCGTTCTTTTCGTCGCGCTCGGTTTTGAAGGCTTCGCATTGGTTGCGCTGCGCTTCCATTTCCGCTTCCGCATTCTTACGGCGAGCGGCAAGCTGTTCTTCGCTCATGGACGAGTTCGCCTCTTCCTCTTGCAGCTCTGCGAGCTTGCGCTTATGGTCGGCAAGGGCGAGCGAATAGGTTTCGATGTCCGTTTCCGCTTCGGCAAGCTGTTGAAGAAGGGCGGATTCGCGTTGCGTCAAGCCGACGATTTCGCTGTTTGCGCCTTGATATTTTTCACGGAGCGCTTCCACAGCCTCTTCCGCTTCCGCTTTGGCGCGTTCGCTTTCCGCGATTGCCGTTTTCAATTTTTCGATATATTTTTGTTTCTTGGCGATGTTGTCCTTGCATTCTTGGATTTTACGCTCGTTGGAAAGCAAGGAGCCTGCGTCTTTACGGCGGCTACCGCCCGTCATCGCACCGCTTTGCGAGATGATATCCCCTTCCAAGGTAACGATACGGAATGCGTTGCCGTACTTATCGCCGATAACGCGCGCGTTTGCGATGTTGTCGCAGACGAGGGTGTTACCCAAAAGGTTGGTGATTACGTTATAATAATAATCGTCGTATTTGACGAGCTCGGTTGCCAAGCCCATTGCGCCGCGCTCGTTAAGCGCGCGTTGTACCTCGCGCGAATCGGGGCGAGGACGGGTGTTGGCTACGGGCAAGAAGGTGGCAATACCGCCGTTGGTACGCTTTAAGTACTCGATGAGATATTGACCTTCGCGGGAGTTGGGCACGACGATGTTTTGCATCGCGCCGCCAAACGCCGTTTCGATAGCAAGCTCATAGCGTTGCTCGGTGGTGACGATGTCGGCAATCGCGCCGTGTAAATGCTTTGCAAGCTCGGGGTTGGTCTTGGCAATCGACAAAAGTCGGCGGACGGAATCCTTATAGCCGTCAAAGCGGTTTTTCATACCGATATACATTTCCAAGTTCTCACGCAAGGACGCAATTTGTCCGTTTGCGTTGAAGAGCTCTTGGTTGAAATCGTTGATTTGCAGCTGCATTTCGCGGACTTCTTCCTGCTTTTCGTCAAAGTCGCGCATGCCCGTCGAGGTGAGGGCGCGAAGGCTTGCCATATCCTTGCGGACAACGTTCAAATCGTCGGTATGGCGGTCGCGGCGTTCCTCGGCTTTTTTGAGGGCGAGGGTAAGCTCTTGAATTCTGTCCTTGGTCGCTTCCATACGCGCGGCGAGCGTACCGAGGTTCTTTTTTAACTCGGACAAGTCGTCCGCGGACGAGAGTTGGGAAAGGATATTTTCGTCGGAAAGACGCTCGAATACCGTGATTTTTTTGCTGAGCGAATCGACGGCGGAGCGCAAGACTTCCATTTCCGTTTCCATCTCGTTGAGGCGTTTTGCGTCCTCGATATTCTTCTTTTCCGTGAGCGCGATTTCATCGTCGATGTCGCCGATGCGCTTTTTGCCTGCCGCAAGCGCTTCCAAAAGCTCTTGGATACGCGCGGTGTAGGTGCGGATACGCTCTTGCACGAGTTTGAGCTCGCCGTCCTTTCTCTCGTTGCCGACGGAAAGCTCTACGCGGCGGTCGTTGAGCAAGGTGAGCTGTGCGTCCGCGCTGTTGATTTTGTCGCGGTTTTCCTCTATCTTGCGGTTGATGAGCTCGATACGGGTGTTGAGCTCGATAATTTTATCCGAAATTGCGGAAATATCTTTCTTGAATTTGCTCTTTTCGTTTTCCGCGTTTTCATAGCGGTATATGTAGGTATTCGCCTCTTGTACTTTAAGCGCTTCGGAATATTCGGCATATTCTCTTGCCGCGTCCGCTTGCTTGCTCAACGGGCCGAGGTGGCGCTCCGCCTCGTCGATACGTTGGCTGTAAATGAAGAGGTTGGAGTTGGAATCGGCGATTTTGCGCTCGATTTCCGTCTTTCTGCCCTTGAATATCATAAGCCCAAGCGCTTCCTCGAAGATAAGACGTCTATCCTCGGGACGGGCGTTCATGATTTGTTCTACCTTGCCTTGACCGATGATGGAATACCCCTCTTTCCCCAAGCCGATGCCGTGGAACAGCGCAACCAAGTCGCGAAGGCGGCTTATCTGTCCGTTGATGAGGTATTTACTATCGCCCGAGCGGTAAAGCCTACGCGTCATCGATACTTCGGGGGTGTCGATGTCGAAAATGTGTTTTTCGTTGTCGAAAACGAGGGTAACTTCGCAGAAGGTTTGCGGTTTTCTTTCTACCGTACCGCCGAAAATAACGTCCTGCATGTTGCCGCCGCGAAGATTTTTCGCGGATTGCTCGCCGAGTACCCAACGGACGGCGTCCGCTACGTTACTCTTACCGCAACCGTTAGGACCGACGATACAGGTTACGCCGCTGTCAAAGCGAATTACCGTTTTGTCGGCAAAAGACTTGAAGCCGACTAATTGTATCTCTTTTAAATCCAAAACTTGCTCCTTTTGATATTTTTGTATATCTATGCTTTATTTTTTTCGCGTTTGGGGTGCGGAAAGTATCTTCAATAGATTTTCCGCGGCGGTTTGTTCCGCCTGTTTTTTGCTTGTGCCCGTGCCGTGCGCGGTTTTGCCGTCCGCTTGCACCTCACAATGAAAGACGGGCGCGTTGTCCTTGCCCTCTTTTTGGCAGGTATAGACGGGGCGGGGCTTGTCCCTGCCTTGCAGCCATTCCTGCAATTCCCCTTTGGGGTTTTTACAGCTTTGCGACTTTTTGAACACGGCGTAACGAAGGATAAATTTCTTCGCCTCGTCATAGCCGCCGTCCAAATAAATTGCCGCGGTTACCGCCTCGAAAATACTCGAAACGGTCTTTTTGCCGACGTTCGCTCTGCCGCCCTCGACGAGTAGGTATTTTTGCAAATGCAAGCTTTCCACCGCATCGTCCAAAGCGTCGCCGCAAACGAGCTTTTGCCGTTCGCGCGTAAGCTCGCCCTCGTTCGCGCGTTCATCGTCCTTGTATTGCCATTCGGTCACGACGAGCTGCAACACCGCGTCGCCTAAATATTCCAACCGCTCGTTATCCTTGCCGCCGTGCGCATTCGCGTAAGTGGAATGGGTAAACGCCTCTTGCAAGAGGGATTTATCGCGGAAGGTATAACCGATTGCCTTTTCAATTTCCGTGTACGGAATAGACATTATTCCTCCGTGCTTGCAGAGCTTTGCGCGCTTTCTGCCGCCGCCTCTGCCTGCTGTGCTTCCAACGCCGCCAATTTTTCGTTGGCTTCGTCGATCATCACTTTCATTTTTTCAATCATGTTGTTGCGGACGGCGTTTGCCACTTGTTGCACGTAAATCGGTACGCTGCGCGCTTCCGTGTTGCCGTGCCCTTTTACAACGGGCTTGGTGAGCCCTAAAAACATCGCGCCGCCAACCGCCTTATAGTCCAAGCTGTGCTTGATGCCCTTAATAATGTCCATCGACATTGCCGCGCGGAGCTTCGTCCAAAGATTGCGCTTGTACTGTCCGTTGATAATCGTGGAAACCGCCTTGCCGCAGCCCTCGATGGATTTGACGGCGATGTTGCCCGTGAAGCCGTCGGAAACGACGACGTCGGTATCGCTGTACATAATGTCTCTGCCCTCGATATTACCGCCGTAGTTAAGGAAGGTCATCGTCTTTAAAAGCTTGTGGGCTTCGCGCTGTAACTCCAAGCCCTTGTGGTCTTCCGTGCCGTTGTTCAAAAGCCCGATTTTCGGGTTTTCCATACCGAAGGACGCCTGCGTGTAAGCGGACGCCATAATGGCGAAGTGAGCAAGGTTGATGGGCTTGCATTCCAAATTCGCGCCGCAGTCGCAAACGACCACACCCGTACCTCTATGATTGGGGAAACGGGGGCAAAGCGCAGGGCGAGAAACCCCCTTCAATCTACCTAAAACGAGCACGCCCGCCGAAAGAACTGCACCCGTAGCGCCGCACGCCACGAGCGCGTCCGCCTTGCCCTCTTTGAGTAAACGGAACGCCACGACGATGGACGCGTCGCGCTTTTTACGCACCGCCCTCGCTACGTCCTCTTCTTCCATGTCGATGACCTCGCTCGTGTGGACGATTTCGATACGGCTCGCGTCGTATTTTTTGCAGAGCGCAAGCTCCGCCTTGATTTTTTCTTCGTCGCCGACAAGGACGATGCTAACGTCCTTATCTTGCTGTATAGACTGTACTGCGCCGAGTACGATTTCGCGAGGGGCGTTGTCGCCGCCCATTGCGTCTATTGCAATTCTTATCATAGGTTTAGCTCCTTGTAACAACGCTTTTTGCGTTGTAACTGCTGAATGCTGAATGCTTAATTGTGGCCGAGATTTATGTTGTTTCATACAAACAGTTAAAACGGCGTAGATGCGAGCAGTTCAAGGCGTTGCGAGTACGCCGCAGGGAGTTTACTATGCGTAAACGAGCAAGGCGCACGGAGCAACAACGATGAAATGCGAAGTATATACGTCGTTTTAATATTTGAGGTCGCCAAACGTACGAGGATAAGGCACAACATCGCGAATGTTCGCAATGCCCGTCAAATACATAATCATACGCTCGAAGCCCATGCCGAAGCCGCTGTGCGTCGTGCCGCCGTAACGGCGCAAATCCAAATACCAAGAATAGTCGGCAGGATCCATGCCAAGCTCTTTAATGCGCGCAACGAGCTTTTCGTAATCGTCCTCTCTTTGAGAGCCGCCGCAAAGCTCGCCGATGCCGGGCACGAGCAAGTCCGCCGCCGCAACCGTCTTTCCGTCCTCGTTCAATTTCATATAGAACGCCTTAATTTCCTTCGGATAGTCGGTGAGGAATACGGGCTTTTTGTAAACGGTTTCCGTCAAGAAACGTTCGTGCTCGCTCTGCAAGTCCTTGCCCCAGAAGATATTTTTGTCGTCGAACTTGTCCGCGTTTTGCTTCAAAATTTCAATCGCTTCGGTGTAAGTAAGGCGAACGAACGCGTTGTTTGCTACGTTTTGCAAGCGTTCCAAAAGACCCTTATCCACAAATTGGTTGAGGAAGTTAAGCTCGTCCTTGCACGTTTCGCTAACGTAGTTGATAATGTATTTTACCATCGCTTCTTGGATATCCATATCCCCTGCCAAATCGCAGAACGCCATTTCAGGCTCGATCATCCAAAACTCTGCCGCGTGACGGGCGGTGTTGGAGTGCTCCGCACGGAAGGTAGGGCCGAACGTATATACGTTGCCGAACGCCATCGCGTACGTTTCTGCGCTCAACTGCCCCGACACGGTAAGCGCCGCGCGCGTGCCGAAGAAATCGTTTTTGTAATCGACGGGCTTGCCGCTCTTTGCCACCTCGTCCAAATCAAAGGTCGTTACTTGGAACATTGCGCCCGCACCCTCGCAGTCGCTACCCGTGAGAATGGGGGTATGCACGTACACGAAGCCTTGTTCGTTGAAGAATTTGTGGATGGCAATCGCCGCTTCGCTACGGATTCTAAACGCCGCGCCAAAGAGGTTGGTACGGGGGCGAAGATAGGCGATTTCGCGCAAAAATTCTACGCTGTGGCGCTTTTTTTGCAAGGGATAATCGGGGGTGGATTCGCCCTCGACCTTGATTTCCGTCGCCTTGATTTCGTAGGGTTGTTTATTTTCGGGCGTCGCTACGAGCTTACCCGTAACAATGAGCGCGCAACCTACGTTTTGCTTTGCAATCACGTCGTAATTTTCAAGATTTGCGCGTTCAAACACGATTTGCGTGTTCTTGAAGCAGCTGCCGTCGTTCAGCTCGATAAAGCCAAAGGCTTTGGAGTCGCGGATGGTCTTTGCCCAACCCGCAACGACAACCGTTTTGCCGTCGTAAGCGGCAATGTTTTCGTTAAGTTCTTTCAGTCTAATTCTTTCCATATTGACCTGCCTTTGTATTCGGGGGATTTTCTCGTTTTTTTTGCGTATGCTATTCTACCCCGATTTTACATTTTTGTATCCTAACAATTATAACATCTTTTCGTAGAAAAGACAATCGTTTGAAAGGTCTTTTTCCGTCGGAAAATCAA
>JAFTMQ010000020.1 GCA_017452305.1 Clostridia bacterium
ACACTCCTAAGGAAGGTGCCGAACACCGTCCTCGCATCGCCGCTTACCGCAGGTCTTGCCGCCGCGGGCGCGGGGGTGATAGGTGCGGGGGCTACGGGCGCGGACATAGGCGCCGTACGTGCGCTCGTTGCGGGCGTAGGCTTTTTGACAGGCATTATACTCTCGTCAAAGTATGCGTTTCCGCCCATTTCCGCCTCATCGGGCGGTGCGTCGTAGTCCATGGGAATATAGTCTTCCTCTACCGCCTTAGGTGTGGGGATTTCTTGCTTTTGAATGGGTTTTTCTATCGTAGGCATAGGGGCAGGCGCAGACTTCAGCGCGGACATGCCCCCTCCATTTTGTACAAATGCACCGTTTGCGAGCTTGTTTTCCAAATCCGCAATACGCGCAATTAACGCCTCGATATCATAATCGGCTTGGGGCATACTCGCCTTTAAAACCGCCGTTTCAAACAAAATTCTCGGCGAGGTGGAATATTTCAAATCCGTTTCCACACCCGCAAAAATTTCCGTCACGCGAAGCAATCTGTGTCCGTCCACCGCCTTGGCAATCGCCAAAACTTCGGCGTACATATCGTCGGGCAGCGCCAAAATCGCCTTACCGTCACGGCAGGTCTTTGCCACCGCGCAAGCGTTGAGAAAATTGAGGACGTCGCCAAGCAACATGCCCACGCTCTTGCCCGCCGCCAAAAAGCTTTCCGCACGTTCAAACGCCGCGCCCGAATCCCCGCTTAAAATTGCGGCACAAAGCTTTGTTACCGCCGAGAAATCCGCCGTGCCAAGCACCGCCGTCACGTGCGCGTAGGTGAGCGTACCGCTCGTGTACGAAACGCAGGTATCGGCAACGGAAAGCATATCGCGCACACTTCCCGCGCCTGCACGCGCGATAGCGGCAATCGCCTCGTCGTCGTATTTTTTGCCGATGTTATCAAATACGTGTCTTAACCGCGCCTCCAAGTCCGCCTGCGGAATGAGCTTAAAATCAAAGCGCATACAGCGGGACAAAATGGTTGCGGGAATTTTTTGCGATTCCGTCGTCGCAAGGATAAATACCGCGTGGGAAGGCGGTTCTTCCAGCGTCTTTAAAAGGGCGTTGAACGCACCCGTCGAAAGCATATGGACTTCGTCGATGATATATACCTTAAATTTTCCTGCTACGGGCGGATATTGCACCTTTTCGCGCAGGTCGCGCATTTCGTTTACGCCGTTATTCGACGCCGCGTCGATTTCCGTTATGTCCAAATTGGAAGGATCCTTTAACGCCTTGCACGCCTCGCATTTTCCGCATGCCGAGCCGTCTTTCGGGCTTTGACAGTTGATTGCGGCGGCAAAAATCTTCGCGATACTCGTTTTACCCGTACCGCGCGGCCCGCAAAAGAGATATGCGTGTCCTATCTTCCCCGTGCTTATTTGGTTTTTCAATACCGTAACGATATGCTCCTGCCTTACGACGTCATCAAGCGTCGTCGGGCGGAACATACGATATAATGCCAAATGCGCCATCTCGTCCTCCTTCGTTATTCCTGTCCTTTTTTGAATACGTCTTGCAATTTGCTCTTACTTCTTTGCAGCGCGTTACTTACGCTCTTTTCCGATTTGCCCGTCACCTCGCAAATTTGTGCGTTGCTCGCGCCCTCTAAATACAAATTGAATACTTTGTATTCAAAGTCGGACAAAACGCGGCTCATTTCTTGTCGTAACTCCCGCCTCTCATCGTTTAAAATTAGGCTATCCTCGGGATTGAACGCGGAATAGACAAGCCAACCGTCCACGTGATCGGCGGAAACACAGTCGTTGAGCGGGGAATTTTTCTTACTTGCCGCACGCTTCACCGCGTCGATAATTTTCCGTCTTACACACAAATATGCAAAGTTTTTAAAGCTACTTCCGTCCTCTTTATCGCGATATTCAACAATGGCGGAATACAGCCCGATCATCCCTTCTTGTATCAAGTCTTCCGTTTCGCCGCCGAGCAGGAAAAATCCGCGTGCACAGCTTTTTACCACGTCCGAATAGCGGCGAAGAAGCTCCTCGATTGCCCGACCGTCGCCCGATTGTGCCGCTTTGAGCAATTCCGTATCCGAAACCTTCTTTTTTCTTTCTCCCATTTCCGCTCCTTTACAGTCTATTGCGGACAACTTCATATACCGCAATGCCAAGCGCAACCGACGCGTTGAGGGAATTGACCTTACCTTGTAAAGGTATCGACAGGATTTTGTCGCATTTTTCCTTGGTCAAACGTTTCACGCCGCTATCCTCGCCGCCGACGACGAGCGCTACGTTCCCCTCGAATTTTTCCTTGTAAATATCCTCGCCGCCTGCCTCTAAGCCGAAAACCCAATAGCCCGACTTTTGCAGCTTCTCAATCGCTTGGTTCAGATTGCCCACCTTCGCAACCTTCATATGCTCCGCCGCGCCTGCGGAAATACGGATAACGCTCTCCGTCACCGACGCACTGCCCGATTTGGGAATCACGACGCCGTCCGCGCCTGCGCATTCCGCTACACGGATAATACTGCCGAGGTTATGCACGTCCTCAATGCCGTCGCAAAGGACGATAAAGCCGCCCTTCTCGCTCTTTTTCGCCGCGATAATTTCGTCTAAATCGTAATATTCGTAATCGGTGGTAAACGCAATCACGCCTTGATGTCTGCGCGCTTCGCTTTCTTTATCAAGCACCTGCTTGTCCACGAATTGCACGCGGATATTTTTACGGCGCGCTTCGGCAAAAATCAAGCCGAGCGAGCCCTGCGCCCCCTTTTCCAAGAGGATTTTGTCGATATTTTTTTGCGTTTTTAACAGTTCAATAACCGCGTTTCTTCCTTCCGTTTTCACTTATTTTCCCTCGCTAACTTCTTCGCTTTTCACGCCTACCTTTTCCCTTCAATGATGCACGGGCTTAAACGGCTGTGCCGCCGCGCCCACCTTAAAATCCTCTGCCGAGCCCAAGGCAAACAGCTCCTTAATGCGCCCCTCGTGGCCCGTGAGATAGAGATACCCAATCACCGCCTCAAAGCCGGTGGAGCGGTTATATTCGAGGTGGCTTGCGCTCTTGCTTTTGCTCGCCTTTTTGGCGTTTTTTCCGCGACGGAACACGTCCGACTCCGTCTCCGTAAACGCAGGCAAGAGCTTGTCCAAAAACTCGCTTTGCCCTTGCGCCGAAACCACCTTCGAGGCCGTGCGCTGCAAATCCGAGCTCTTCCCGCCAACGTCCAAGGTCAAGCGTTCGCGCACGTACAAGGAATATACCGCGTCGCCTACGAATGCAAGCGTTACGGGGCTAATTTGCGCGGCTTCGCGCTCGGATAAAATTTCTCTTTGCGTCAGCATTTCCTTTCTCCTTGGCGGTTTTTGACGGAAAACCCATAGGGTTTTTATTTTTTCCTCCGTCCATTATAACATAGATAAACGGAAAATACAAGTATTTCTAACAATTTTTTATATCCACAGGATATATTTTCATAAAAGGAAGCGCGTTCGCCGCCCGATTTTCGTCGCTTTTTATCCGCTTACGCCGCACCGACGGCAAGATACGCCGCCACTCCCGCCGCAATCGCCCGCGCCGTCTTTTCCTGCCACGCAGGACTGCACAAAAGCGCCTCGTCCTTGGCGCTCGATAAAAATCCGCATTCGACGATGACGGATGGGCACGCCGCACAGTTCAAAATGAAGAACTCCGCCTGCGTTTCCTTGCGATTTTTTACCCCGTGCGCGTCGTAAATTTTGTTCATTTGCGCTTGAATTTGCGTGGCTAACCGTCCGCTTTTTTCGTTCGTTGCGCCATAAAAAACCTGCGCGCCGCGTTGCGTTTGCGAGGGGTAATAATTTTGGTGCACGGAAATCACCAACGGCGGCTCGGCGTCCAAAATAATTTCCTTGCGCCGTTGCATATCCCGCTTTTTAAACCCCTTCGCCGTCGTATCGTACAAGCCCGCGTCCGTCTTGCGCGTCATCACCACGTCAAACCCCATTTCTTGCAAAACGTCGCACAGTTGAAAGGCAATCGCGAGGTTGAGTTCACTCTCTTTCACCCCCGTCGTTCTGCCCGTAACCCCACCGTCGATACCGCCGTGCCCCGCGTCCACGACAATCCGCATTTGATTGTCAAACGCCGAAACGGCCTGCGCGCCGCTAAGCGCTTGCACGCACAGTGCCACCGCCCAAACAAACCCAACCACTACCGCCGTACAAATGGCAAAAAAAGACTTCTTCATACCCTTATCCTATGCGAATGGGCATGCCGATTATACCCAAACGCAAAGCAGAGCTTTGCAATTTTTTGCAAAACTCCGCCTTGTATTTTTAGCCACGCTTATTATGCATTCTGTACTTGCGGCGGATTTTCTACGCTCCGCACCCCGTCGGCGAGCATTTTTTGCGGCTCGCGAATGGGTAACCGCAGCGCCGTAACAATCGGCTTTTCCTCTACCCCTTTCCCTTCGGTTTTTTCCGCCTTTAACGTCAGCTCGGGGAAGTTGATTTTTTCCACTTCCTTCATCCACTCGGCATACATCTCCCAACCCTGTGTCGTGAGGATTCGTTCCACACCTGCCCCGTGCATTTTCTTGAAAACGGACAAATCATCTACGCCGACAACCTGCAATTTACAGCCGTTTTTTAGCTCCAACCTAAGCCGCTCGCACCCCTCGAAATAAGGAATGCAAAAATATGTCGCACCCCCCTCGGCACACAGCCTTGCAAGTCGGGATAAAATCGCGGGCGCATACGTCCGATTTACCCGCACTTTTAGCTTAGCTTTGGACGCGGCGCGCTTGACGAGCTTTATCTCTTTGGCAATCTCGTCATACCGTCCGTCCAACACCGCGTAGGGGGATAACGTCAAGGTCAGCTCGCTTGCGTGCATTTTCACCGCCCGCTTTGCTTCGTAGGCTTTTACCTTGGCTATCGTTTCCCCGTTCCCGCCGATTAAGCAATCCACAGCCAAGCCGCGCTGCGCGTATATTCTGCCTAACGTCTGCAACCGTTCGGGCGACATACAAACCGCCGCTTGCCGCAGCCGCATTGCCCGCTCCCGCACCTTTTTTTCGTCCTCGAAATCACTCAAAATCCCTTCGGTATTCGCGATAGCGGCAAGAATTTCCGCGCGCTTTTTCTGCCGCTTATATTCCCGATATTCAATCGCCTCTTGCGTCGTGATGCGCACTCGCTTTTCTTCTTCGTTGGCTTTGGTAAGTAACTGTTTATTTTCCATTTGCTTTTCCATGCGCTAATTATGCGACAAAGGGAGCGCGTTTATTCCATTTTCCTTTAAATTATGACAAGCAAAATTTTATATACTGCAACCATGAAATATCTTCTCAACGCCGCGGCGCACGGCACGCAAAATTTGCGCTTGTATAACAACCTTTTAAACGCATACGCCGTCGGCGGCATTTTCTCCCTCCTCTTTCTTTTCGTCCTCTGCTTCGTTTGCATACATATCCTCAAATGCGCGAAAATCGGCTTCTTACACAACAAAAAACCAACCGAGCCGCCGCCCCCGCCCAAAGAGGACGCAAAAAAGGCCCCCACACCGCCGCAGGAGCCTATTTATTATATTGTCGAACGCAAACGCATGCGCGCCAAACCAAAGTACGGCGAGCCAAAGCAAATCCAATTCAAATAGCCGAAAAACGCCCTTTTCGCCTTATTTTTTAAGCGGAACGGCTGTTTTGGCACGAACACATATTTTTACGTTCATCGCATACCTGCCCCATCCGTTTTGTTTTTTGGGCGGTATTTTCTATGCGCTAAAAACTTATTTTTCGGGAGTTGCGGAATACAGCTCGCCCGTCTTATCGTTGAAGTGCTCGATATTCCCGCCGTCCGTCCAAAGCCGTTCTAAATGATAGAAAAGTCTCGTTTCGTCGTTGAAGATATGCGCGATAACGTCGCCGTAGTCAAGCACTGCCCAACGTCCGTCACGGACGCCCTCGGTACGGGAAGGTACAAGCCCCAAATTCTTTTCTACAAGCTCTTCCACGCGCTCGCCCATCGCCTTGATTTGGGGCGCGTTACTGCCGCTTGCGATTACGAAATAATCGCAAAGGTCGGTTTTTTCGCGCACGTACAACACGATAATATCTTTGCCGAGCTTGTCGCTCAACGCCTTACAAATTTCAATCGCCAATGCTTTGCTTGTCACTTCTTTCATGGTATATTCCTCGCTTTTTAATTTTGTTTTTGGGCGTAAAAATCATACGCCGCTTGGGTAAGGGGATAAATTTCCCCGCCTTTTTTTTGTAAAAATAACAGAGTTTGCCGCAGTGCTTCCGTCAAACACTCGTCCAAGTCCTTTCCTTTGAAGAAAAGTGTGCGCAGCTCGTCCACGCCCTCGTAATTACGCGCCGCTTCCAACATATCGGCAAGAAAAATCAGCTTTTCCAGCTCGCCCATGTTTGGCCTTGCGCTCGTGTGGTAACGGATTGCGTCAAGCACCTCGTCGTCCGTCACACCAAACCACTTTTCGGCAATGAACGCGCCCGCGAATTGATGATACACCTCGCGCGGAATATCCCCCCACTTAATCGGTGGCATAAAGCCGTCCAAGTAGGGCGAATTTTCCTCTAAATTCTTCGCGCAGTCGTGAAAGAGCGCCGCCGCAATCGCTTTGTTTTCCGAGAGTTTAAGGGCAACCGCACGCGACGCCGCAAGCTCCGCTACTCGCAAGCTATGCGCTTGTCTTGGCGGCGTTTCCAAGCTTAACGCCCTATCCGCATTCTCGATTTTGTATAGACCTTTTTCTTGGATATATTTTTCCACGTTTTCACTAACGAGCGGTGTTAAACGCATACCTGCCCCCGCCAAAACGCGGATTTTCGTCGAAGATACCGCCGCGCCGTTGTAGGAAAAACGCTTGAATTCCACCCCGAATTTTTGGGTAAATTCCCTTTGTTCCTCTTCCCACCAACCGTCCGTTTCCGCCCTGCCGCAAACGGCGAGGGTTACGTTTTTTAAAATATCCTCGGGGTGCCGCCACGTCGGAAAATCGCGCAACATATCCGTGCCGACAATCCAAAAAATTTCCGCGCTTGGATATTGCTCTTTAAAATGCCGACAGGTGAGATAAGTAAAGCTTGTGCCGCCTTGCGAAATTTCGTAATCACTCACCTCCACCTTAGGGCAATCGGCAAACGCCAAACGGCACATTTCGAGCCGATCCGCATCGGGGGAAAGCTCCTTACCCGGCTTGTGCGGCGGCGCGTGCGCGGGCATCACGAACAGCTTGTCCAAGCCAAGCTCTTCAATCGCCGCCTGCGTAAGGCGTATATGCTCCGTATGCACGGGGTCGAACGACCCACCGAAAACCGCAATCCTCATAAAACCTACTCTACTTTATTTTTTGCCAAACGGACGGGGAAAATCCGCCGCCAAGCGTCCACCCGTCAAGCGCGCCGCGTAATTTTTTTCGCAAACGCCGCTTAAAAGCGGACTTTTTCTACATTATACTATATATTTCCGTTTTTTTCAAGTTTAACCGCAAAATTTTTCGGCAAAAATTAAAATATGAAAAAACTTGCTTTTATATCCGACTTAATTTTCACTTTTTGCGTAAGCTTTTTGTTTACCCTCTGCTTTTTTCGTTTTTTGCGCGTGGGGCTTTTCATCGCCATCCTGCTAAGCGCCGTTTGCGGCGCACTTACCACTTGCGCCGTCGCCACCCTTTTGCACGCCCGCCGCAAAAAATTCTTCTTGAAAAAATCGGACGCGGAAACCAAGGAAAAGCTACTCACCCACCTCGCTCTGCTTTCCGACGAGCAATTAACCGACTATTTTTTAGAATATTTCCAAACGGAAACGCAAAACGCACCGACAAACAATGCGTGCACGGAAATGGAAAATACGAAAACGCAAAACGCACCCTGCCGACGAGAAAATTTACAGCTTGTCGTAGGGGATAATTGCTTTTTTCTGCATTTCCGCTTTGCGCCCGTTACCGCGGACGAGGTTGCGCGCTTTTTCCGTGTGCAAACGCCGCAGGCAAAAATTCTGCTTTGCGCCGCCATCGAGCCGCAAGCCAAAGCCCTTTGCGAGAAGCTAAAAATCGGCGTGCGAACGAGCGACGAGGTATATTCCGCCCTCAAAAAAGCGGAATTTTTACCCCAAGCCTACCTCGGCGTGGGCGAAAAAAGAAAGCGCAAATTCAAGTGCAAGCTTTGGTTTGCCAAAACCAACGCCCGCCGTTTTTTGACGAGCGCCGCCATGCTCCTACTCCTCTCGTTCCTTACGCCTTTCTTCTATTATTATTTAATTTTCGGCGTGATATTACTCCTCACCGCCGTCCTCGTGCGTATTTTCGGCTATGAGCCAACCGCGCAATAAACACGAAATTACTTTAACCTTGCCCCTTCAACGCCATAAACGCGTCGCCTAAACGGGCGATACAATCGGTGGCCGTGAGGGAATATTCCCCTAATTTTTCCGCCGCCATATCCGCCGCGTAGCCGCAAAGAAAAGCGCCCGCGCACCCGCCGTTATATCCGCTTGCGCCCTGCGCGCAAAGCCCGACGATAACACCCGACAAAACGTCGCCGCTCCCCGCCTTGGCTTGTCCCGAATTACCCGTCGTGTTTAAGGCAATCCTCTCACCGTCCGTGATAACGCTGTAATAATCCTTTAAAAGGACGGTAACGGAATGCGCCGCGGCGAATTTTTGCACGTCCTCGTAGTGCGTGCTATCCGTCCAATCGCAAGCCTTGACAACACGGGAATATTCTTTGACGTGCGGCGTTAACACAACGTCGCATTTTGCATTTTTCAATAGCGTAGAAAACTCCGCTTTTTTATATACGCAAAGACTGTTTAAGCCGTCCGCGTCCAAAATTAGCCTGCCTTGATAGCGGGAAAGCAGCCAAGCCGCGCCGTCGGCAACCGCCTGCGAAACGCCCATGCCCATACCGTAAGCCACGGCGTCGTATTCGCATACTTGCCCCATACTTTCCTCGTTCAACGCGTACCTGCTACCCTCATTTGAAGATTTTAATATCACCTCGGGCGCTTTTAAAATGTAATGCGGCAAAATTTCCGACGGCACAAACAGCACCGTATAGCCCGCGCCCGAGCGCAAGCACGCCGCCGCCGACAAATACGCCGCGCCCGTATATTCTATACTGCCTGCCACAATCGCCGCCCGTCCGTAAGTACCCTTGTGGGATTCTCGTTTCCGTTTGGGAAGCATTTTCGCGACGTCGGATTGCGTTAACGTATACGCATACAATTTTTTAGAAATACCCGCCATAATTTCGTCCTCGCACACGCTTATAAACGAATGGAAACTTCCGCGCTTGTCAAACGCTTCGTTTCGCCGTCGATTTGGACGAGCAAGCCCCCTTCCTCATCTACGGAAAGCAGCTTACCGCGCGCCTCGCCATTGTTTAAAAGCAACAAAACTTCTCTGCCCATATAGCCGATATAGGCAAGATATTCTTGCATATTCCGTTCCTTTACAAGCTCTTCGATTAGCGTTTCCCGAACCTGCTCCACAGAAAAGCGTTTGCCCGCCCGCTCCTGCATCGAGGTGGCAATCTCTTTAAGCTCCCCCTCAAAGCCGCCGTTTACGTTCAAGCCGATCCCCACCACCGACGACTGCACGTATTCGCCCGCGAAGGTGTTTTCTATCAAAATACCGCAAATTTTTTTATCGTCCACGAACACGTCGTTCGCCCACTTAATCACGGGCGACAGCCCATAGCGGCGCAGAGTTTCACATACCGCCACCGCCGCATTCGCCATAATTTGAAAGCCGTGCTTAGCGGGGAAATCCTCGTAAAAACGCAAGGCGGAAAGATACACGCCGCCGTCCTTAGAAACAAAGCTTCTGCCCTTTGTCCCCCTGCCCTTGCTCTGTCTTTTCGCGGTGATAATAAGGGGCTTTTTTTCCGCGCGTTTTTCCTTGGCATAATCGTTCGTCGAGGGCAGCTCCTCAAAATGAACGCGCTGTATTCCGTTGTCTTCGTACTTATATTTCATCGCATACCTGCCCATACCGTTTTGATTTCAACGCGTACATGCCTACGTCCTTTACTCCTCGTCGCAATCGCCAAACGCGGACAGCGCCGCCTTCGCCACGTCGTAGGAAAAGCCCTTGCCAAGCAAATACCGATACGCCTTTTGCAAGCCTTCCTTATCCGCCGTTTTGCCGCGCATATATTTTTCTAAAATCCCTTTCGCCGTCTCGATTTCCGTTTCCTCATCCACCGAAGATAACGCCGCGTCAATTTTTTCGTCCGTCACGCCCTTGCCGCGCAATTCCATGCGAATCATCCGTCCGCCCTTGCGCTTTACCGCGTGCTCCACGTACGCCTCGGCATACTCCCCATCGTTGACGAAATTATAGGAACGAAGCTTGTCCATTACGTACTCCACCACGGCGGGCAAATACCCCTTTTCCGCGAGAAATTTGCGGATTTGCTTTTCCGTTTTCCGCGTAGCGGAAAGATGGGTGAGCGCCTTATCGAACGCCGTGTTTTTTTCGCTTTCAAGTTGCATATCCGCAAGCTCGCTTTCCGTGACGGTTTTGCCAACTTTTAGACGGTTTTTTACCACCGTTTCCAAGGTCAAGCAGCAACAAAAACGTCCGTCTAAATAGATATTGCACCGCGTTTTGTCCTTTACCTGCGGTAAAATGCCCGTAATCTCGTTCACGCACCGTCCCCCTTTCACGTTTCTATGCTTTCGCAGTTTATTATACTCGATTTGAGGGAAAAAGTCAACCCGCGCCGACGCTCCTTTACGTAATTCCGTCCTCTGTCCAATAAAAATTTTCAAATTTCCCTCATAAACGTTTACTTTTTTGAAAATATATGCTACAATAATAGCAGAAAGACAACGAACGTCGCCTTTTGAAATACATTTTTGGGGGCATATCCTATGAAATACCATACCGTCGATATCGCAGGGTTTGAGGCGCAACTTCCCATTCTTCCCTTACCCAGCGGCATCTCTATCGCATTTTTTAATTTGCACGGCGACAGCGCATTGACCGAGCATTCCGCAAAGGCGCTCGCACCCAAGCTCGCCGATTGCGACGTACTTATCACCGCAGAATCCAAGGGCTTACAGCTTACTCATTGCGTAGCAAGAGAGCTTGGCCATAGATATTACGCGGTTGCAAGAAAGACGAAAAAGCTGTATATGCAGGACGGCATTGAAATCACCATTCAATCCTCTATTACAACGGGCAAGGAACAAAAGCTCTATCTTTCCAAGCACGACGTTGACCTTATCAAAGGCAAGAAAGTGGGTATTGTCGATGACGTAGTTTCCACGGGCGCGTCCTTGGCGGGATTAGAAGAGCTTGTAGAAAAGGCGGGCGCTACCGTCTATAAAAAGGCGTTCGTCCTCGCAGAAGCGGACGCGGCGGACAGAACGGACGTCATTTACCTTGCAACGATCCCCATTTTCAAGTAATTTGACAAAATTAACCATAAAAACCGTAAAATTAGGCAACGAATTTTATTCGTTGCTTTCTTTTTTTCAAAAACCCCTTGCTTTTTTTGTTTTTATGCTGTATAATGAAATTATTATTACATAATAAAACTCGGCGAAGGCGCATTTTTAATCTACGCCCCACCAACCAAAATAACCGCGATGGCGACCGTAAAGCATTACAACCGCCACCGACTTATTAGGAGGTAAGTATATGTCTGAGAATATGGACAACAGACCCACCGGACAACCTACGCCCGCTCCCGCGCAACCTATGGGACAACCTCAACAACCCATAGCGCAACCCGCGCCCGTGCAACCTGCGGCACAGCCTCAACCTACGGCGCAACCCGCGCCCGTGCAACCTGCGGCACAGCCCGCACCCGTACAACCTACGGCACAACCCGCACCCGTACAACCTGCGGCACAACCCGTATCGGCTCCCGTGCAAGCACCCGCACTCGCTAAACCTGCGTCGCCTGCACCCGCGCCCACAACGCCTACTGCGCCCGATAAACCCACGTCGGCAACGCAAGCGGGAAGCGACACTAAAAACAATAACAACAATACTCCCCCGAAAAAGAAAAAGAAGAAGAGAAAATCCGATTGGGGCGGCAGATTGATTACCGCTATCCTTTCGATTATTCTCGGCTTTGTGCTGGGCGTCGGCTCAGTATTCGGTACGGTTTCGGCGATTATCTATTCCATCGGCACGCAACCCGTGGACGAAACGGTTGAGCTTGTCGATACCATCGTCCCGACCTTAAATTTGTCCGAGCTCCTCTTCGACGATGAGGGCGGTATTTTAAGCGAACAATACGCCAACAAGAAGATTATGGACCTCGTCGGCGACGTAGCGGACGCAATTAGCGGATTGGCGAACGAAAAGACGACGATTAAGAACGTCACCGACATCTCCCCCTTCGTAGGCGTGCAATTACAAAAGTTAATCGGCACGGTGAGAAACGACTTCGGTATTCCGCTGGATTACGAAACGCTGTTAAATACCACGATTGCGGGCGGCGTCAAGGAAGAAGGCTCGCTTACCAAGCAGCTCCTCGACGACGTAATGAACACGCAGCTTTGCTCCCTTCTCGAAACCTTCTTAGGCGGCGAGGAAATGAACCCCATTCTCAAATACCTCTGCTACGGTAAATTGGGTGTGGATTACACCTTGGACGAAAACGGAAAACCCAAACCTATCGTAGAGGGCGACAAATTCCTTACGATTAAAGAATTGGCAAGCGAAGGCGGCGAAGAGGTGCTTTACGGCCTTGAAATTGCGGCGCTTTTGAGCATCGACGAATACGACCCCACCGATCCCATCCACGCAATCCTCTTTAAAAACGATGAAAACGGCGAAAAAATACCCGTTGCCATCAACGACCTTATCCACGACAGCAAAACGATTATCAACGGCATTAAGCTCGCGGAAATCTTGGGCGAAACGGAATACGACCCTACCGACCCTATCCATTCTATCATCTTTAAGAACGATATAGACGCAGACGGCAATCCCGTTAAAGTACCCGTTTCCGTAGGCGATTTCATAGACGATAGCCAAACGATTATCAACGGCATTAAAATCGCGGAAATTTTAGGCGAAACGGAATACGACTCCACCGACCCCATCCACGCAATCCTCTTCAAGGACAGCACGGACGCGGACGGCAATCCCGTTAAAGTACCCGTTTCCGTCGGCGATTTTATGGGCGACAGCCAAACGATTATCGACGGCATTAAGATTGCGGAAATTTTGGGCGAAGGGACTTATGATCCCACCAACAGTATGCACGCAATCCTCTTCAAGGATAGCACGGACGCGGACGGCAACTCGATTAAGGTTCCCGTTACCGTTGCAGACCTCACGGGCGACTTCATCGACAGCATCAAGGTTGCAGAAATCTTGGGCGAAGGGACATACGATCCTACCAACCCGATGCACGCAATCCTCTTCAAGGACGATACAAACGGCGACAAGGGTCCCGTTGCATTGAAGGACCTCACGGGCGACTTCATCGACAACATCAAGGTTGCGGAAATCTTAGGCGAAACGATTTACGATTCCACCAACCCGATGCACGCGATCCTCTTCAAGGACGATGCACACGGCGACAAGGTTCCCGTTGCGTTAAAGGAACTCACGGGCGACTTCATCAACAACATCAAGGTTGCGGAAATTTTAGGTATTTCCCCCGACGACGACAACACGCTCACCTCTATCCTTTACGATGAGGCAGGCAACGCGCTCACGATTAACGAACTTTCCGAATTTGATCTCAATGGTATCAAGCTTTCCGAAGTTCTCACCTTGAAAAAGGAAACAAGCGAAGTTCTTCTCTCTATCGTATTCAAAGGGGAATACAAGCTTGAAGGCAGCGGCGACGACGCGGTTTACGTACCCATCGACGATAAGGAAGAAAACGCTTCCCGCACGATTGGCGAGCTTACGACCGATATGACGACAATCATCAACGGCATTAAGCTTGACAGCGTCCTCACGGTGGACGAAACCACCCACCCCGCGCTTCTTTCTATCATCTACGTGAACGGCGACAAGACCAACCCTCGCACGATTGAAATGCTTTCCTCGAACAGCGATACGATTATCAACGGTATCAAGCTTTCGGACGTCATCGACGCAAGCACGGCAAGCCCCGTCATTAAGTCTCTCTTAACCACGACGGACAGCGAGGGCAACGAAATCCCTACCACGCTTGCACACCTTACCAATTCGGCGGATAGCGAAAAGCTCATCAATAACATCAAGCTTTCCGACGTCATCGACGCAAGCACGGCAAGCCCCGTCATCAAGTCTCTCTTGACCACGACGGACAGCGAGGGCAACGAAATCCCTACCACGCTTGCACACCTTACCAATTCGGCGGATAGCGAAAAGCTCATCAATAACATCAAGCTTTCC
>JAFTMQ010000021.1 GCA_017452305.1 Clostridia bacterium
CAAATCGTAAGGGAACGAATTATGAAGAAAAACGAGCTTGGTAAAAAAGGGAGTTTATTGAAGAAAAAGAAATGGTTTGGGTTGAACATGACCTTCTATTTCTCGCTCGTCATCGTCTTGGAAATTTTGCTGTCCATCGGGATTGCATCGGGGCTTACCTACGCCTTTGACGAGTGGTTTGGGCTTTTTGAATATATCCAACCGCCCATTTGCATTTTCGTCATTGGTACGGTGGTGGCGGGTGGCGTTACCATCGGCTTCAACCGCTTTTTCCTCGTCCCTATCGAGAAGCTTAACGGGGGCATGGACAAGGTAACCAAGGGGGACTTTAAGTTCCGTTTGGATAAGGAAAAGGTTGTCGTGCGCGAGTTTAGAAACATTTACGACAACTTTAATTTGATGGTGGCGGAGCTTAGCTCGATGGAGACGGTGCAGTCCGACTTTATTGCCAACGTTTCGCATGAATTTAAAACGCCCATCAACGCGATTGAAGGGTATTCTATGCTTTTGCAAGGGAGCGGGGAAATTAGCGACGAGCAACGCTTATACATCGAGAAGATTTTGCTTAACACCAAGCGTTTGTCCGACCTTGTAGGGAATATTTTGCTACTTGCAAAATTGGATAATCAAAGCATACAAACGCAATCGACCACCTTCCGCTTGGACGAGCAAGTGCGCCATGCGATTATGCTGCAAGAATTGAAATGGACGGAAAAGGACATTGATTTGGACGTGGAATTGGATGACGTTTCCTATTGCGGCACGAAAGATTTCTTGTTGCACGTATGGAGCAATCTGCTTGGCAACGCCGTCAAATTTTCGCCCGTCGGCGGTAAAATTACCGTACGTTTGCAAAAGATCGGCGAGGAACTCGTATTCACGATTGCAGACGAGGGACCCTGGATCCCCGACGATGCCAAGACGCGTATTTTCAACAAATTTTACCAAGGCGACGGCGCACATAAAGAGAAGGGCAACGGACTTGGTTTGGCGCTGGCAAAGCGTATTATCGACATCAACAAAGGCGCAATCGGGGTGGAAAACCTGCCCGAGCGCGGCTGTCAATTTACCGTCATTCTCAAAAATAATTGAAGTTTATTTGAGGGGAATTTGAAGAAGTTATTATATAATAACTTTGATATTATATAATATTTTGGTTTTTACAGTAGGAGAAAGGTGTTTTCATGGAAGTGGAAATAGGAGGAAAGGAATTTAAACGCTTGGTACTTGGCGGTGCGGCAAATTTGCATTTGAACGTCAAGGAAGTAAACGAGTTAAACGTTTTCCCTATCCCCGACGGCGATACGGGTGAGAATATGTATTTGACGCTTAAAGGGGGTGTGGACGCTTTGCAAGATGCGGATGTTTCCGCGGTGGGCGAGGCGGCGCAGGGCTTGGCGCAAGGTATGCTTCTCAACGCAAGAGGGAACTCGGGTGTGATTTTATCCCAGCTTTTTTACGGCTTGGGCGAGGGTTTATCGGGAATAGAGCAGGTAAATTTATCGCAGCTTATTTCCGCGCTTGAAAAGGGTGTTAAATGCGCCTATGGCGCGGTGGCGGAGCCCGTAGAAGGCACGATGCTCACCGTGGCGCGCGAGGCAATAGAACGTGCGAAGGTGCAATGCAATAACGAGACGTCCGCAGCGGAATTTTTTGACGTTTATTTGTATGAAATGAAAAGCTCGTTGGAAAGAACGCCCGATTTGTTGCCAATATTAAAAGAGGCAGGCGTAATTGACTCGGGCGGGGCAGGGCTCGTATATATTTTCGAGGGATTTTGCAAGGTGCTCGCAGGCGAGGAAATCGGCGCGGAGCTCTCGGCGGCGGACAGCACGAAAAAGACGTTGGATTTTTCCAAATTCAATGAGGACAGTGAAATGATTTTTGGATACTGTACCGAGCTTTTGTTGCAGTTGCAAAGAAGTAAGACGGACTTGGATAGCTTTTCCGTCCAAGCGCTCATCGAATTTTTAAGTACGGTGGGGGATTCCATCGTCGCATTCCGCACGGGGCATATCGTAAAAATTCACGTGCATACGTTGACGCCTTGGAAGGTGTTGGCGCACTGCCAAGAATTCGGCGAGTTTTTGACGGTCAAAATTGAAAATATGACCTTACAGCACAACGAAACGGTGCAAGCGGAAAAGAAATCTACCCTTTCGGATATGATGAAAAACGTCAAGCGCGCCCGCCGCAAGTTCGCGGTGGTTACCGTCGCTTCGGGCGAGGGGCTTATTAGCACGTTCAAAGAGCTTGGTGCGGATTACGTTGTGTCGGGCGGTCAAACGAATAACCCGTCCGCGGAAGCGTTTATCGCGGCGTTTGACGAGGTAAATGCGGATTGCATTTTCGTTTTGCCCAACAACAGCAATATTATTTTGGCGGCAAAGCAGGCGGCAAGCATGTATGCGGATTCGGACGTGCGCGTCATCGAAAGCAAGAGTATCGGCGAGGGTTACGCGGCGCTTTCTATGCTTGATTTATCAAGCGATAACGCGGACGAGATTGAGGAATTACTCAACGAGAATATGCAAGGCGTTGTGACGGCGATGCTTACGCGTGCGGTGCGCTCGACGTCGGTGGACGGGATAGAGATTAGCAAGGACGATTATATCGGTTTTACGTCCAAAAAAATGCGCGTTTCCATGCCCTCTAAAATGGGGGCGGTGTACGCGCTTGTGGATGCGGTTGCGGATGGAAATGAGTTCGTGATTGCGGCATACGGCAAGGACGCGACGGACGAGGAGCGCGCGGCGTTTTCCGCGTATATGGCGGACAAGCATTCGCGCATAGAATTTTATGAAATTGACGGCGGGCAAGAGGTTTACGATTTCTTGCTTATCGTGCAATAACAAAAGATACAGGGGATAATTATGAGAAAATTCGTTATCATCACGGATACAAGCTGTGACTTGTCGGCGACGTATAGGAACAAACACGATATTCGTTTGATTTCCGTTCCGTATTTCATTGATGGGGTGGAATACGAGTCCGATTTGGATTGGGAGCGCATTTCCGCAAAGGATTTTTATGATTGCTTGCGCGACGGAAAGAAAATGCGTACCAACCTCATCAACGCGGCGAAATATAAGGCGGCGTTCAAGGCGATTTTGGACGAGGGTTGTGACGTTTTGTCTATTTCCTGCTCGTCGAATATTTCTTCGGGCGTAAAGGAAAGCTACGTGGCGCGCGATGAATTGAAAACGGAGTATCCCGACGCGAAAATTATCTGCGTTGACGCCCTTCGCGGTTGTCACGCATTGGGGATTTTGCTCTTGACCGCGGGCGAGCTTCGCGACCAAGGAAAAACGATCGAGGAAGTGGCGGAATGGGTAGAGAAAAATAAACTCACCGCGAACATGGTAGGCACTGTTGAGACTTTGACCTATTTAAAGAACGCGGGCAGAGTGAGCGCGTCAAGCGCGTTTTTCGGCGGTCTTTTTAATATTAAACCCATCGTTATCGGCGACGCGCAAGGCAGAAATTTTGCGCTTGAAAAGGTGAAGGGCAGAAAGGGCTCTATGCGCCGCATCGTAGAAATTGTCAAGGAAACGTATTTGGACGTACCCCACCAAAAGGTGTTTGTTAGCCACGGCGATTGCTTGGAAGAGGCGGAAGAATTAAAGCAAATGCTGTTGGATGCGTTGGGGAAGGACGTGGAAATTAACATTGATTACGTCGGCCCGATTGTTGGCTCGGCTTGCGGCCCCGGTATGCTTTGCGCACATTATTTTGGCAAAGAAGTGACGGTAAATAAGGAATAAACGCAGCTTGTTTTGGCGTTTTGGAAAAATAAAGAAAAATGAGGAAAAACAAATGAGAGATTACGTGATCATCACCGATTCCAGCTGCGATTTGGACGTGCAGTACAGAGAGCCGTTTGGGATTAGAGCGGTAAAAATGCATTACACCCTCGGCGAAAATAATTATGATTCCGATTTGGATTGGCAAAATATTTCGCCGAAGCAGTTCTACGACGCAATGCGCGAGGGGCAAAGGGTACGCAGCGCGCAAGTAAACGTCGAGGAATATAAAGCGGCATTCAAGGCGATTTTGGACGAGGGAAAGGACGTTTTGTCCATTTCTTGTTCGTCGAATATTTCCGCGTCCGTCAAGGCGAGCTACGTGGCGCGCGACGAGTTGAAAAAGGACTATCCCGACGCGAAAATTATTTGCGTTGACGCGCTCCGTGCATGCCAAGCTTTGGGTATTCTCGTGATGACCGCAGGCGAACTGCAAGCGGAAGGAAAAACCATCGAGGAAGTGGCGGATTGGGTAGGAAAAAATAAACTCACCTCGAACATGGTAGGCTCTGTTGATAAATTGACCTATTTAAAGAATGCGGGCAGAGTTAGCGCGGCAAGCGCATTTTTCGGCGGTCTTTTGAATATTAAACCTATCATTGTCGCGGACGCGTTGGGTAGAAATTTCGCGTGCGAAAAGGTGAAGGGTAGAAAGGCGTCCTTGCTCCGCACCGCAGAGATTGTCAAAGAGAATTATTTGGACGTTCCGCACCAAAAAGTGTTTATCAGTCATGCGGATTGCTTGGAAGACGCCGAGGAGCTTAAAAAGATGATTTGGGAACAGCTCGGCAAGGAAATTCCTATCCATATCGGGTACGTTGGTACGTCGGTTGGCTCGGCGGTTGGCCCTGGTATGATTGGCGTGCACTACTTCGGTAAAGAAGTTACGTTGAATAAAGAATAACGTTTTGCTAAAAAGGGGGCTTGCATGGCGAGCTCCCTTAAATTTTTCTTTTTTTGTGGGGGAAAAGGATTGACTTTTGCTTTGGAGTGGGGTATAATTAGTTTTGTTTTAGATAGTTATCCGCTTACGGAACAGCGAGGCACGAGCGTTAAACCGTTTGGGGAAACATAAAATTATATAAAACATGCAGGAATATCGAAGCGGTCAAAGTGAGGCGTGTCTTGAAAGGAGCGAAGCGACGGAATAGCGAGGCACGAGCGTCTACACCATTGCTTTCGCAATGGATAAAAAATACGGGGCTCGACTCTCGCGCGAACTACGCGCTCGGTCATTCGCGGCTCTAACAGTCCACCGGA
>JAFTMQ010000022.1 GCA_017452305.1 Clostridia bacterium
CCGCAGGGTACGCCCGTAAGCCACTTCAATTTATTGACCACCGTCGAGGAAGTTATCCCCGACGGCTTATTGACGTTAAAAAAACCAAAGGTTTTTATGTGCTCCGTTCTTTTCACGTTGCTCTCCGTTTAGCGAAGTTCGATACCGAGCTTAAATTTCAAGTTGTTCAAAATTTTCTTAACGAAATTATCCAACGTTTCGGGCGTGAATGCCTTTTCCGTCTGCGCGTCGGGCGTGAAGGTGAGCGTGAATGCCATACTCTTTTTGCCTTCGGGAATTTGACCGCCGCGATATACGTCGAAAAGCTTGGCTTTCGTCACGTACTTGCAAGAATGCATCAACACTTCCTCTACTTCCGCGCAGGTAAGCTTTTCGTCTGCAAGCAAAGCAAGGTCTCTATCCACCGCGGGGAATTTAGGCAAGTTTTTATAACGGATTGCATCGTCCAAAGCCGCCTCTAATGCGGTCAAATCCAGCTCGCCCAAGTACACTTTTTTATCCAAACCGAGCGAAAGGGCGATAGCAGGGTCGAGTTCACCGATTTGACCGATGACTTCCTTGCCGAAAATTACGTTTGCCGAAACGCCGGGGTGCAGGTAGGATTTTTCCGCGCGTTCATAGGTGAACTGCACGTGGAATACTTCCGCGATTTTCTCGACTGCGCCCTTCATATCGAAGAAATCGTTTTTGCCGCCCCATACGCCGAGTACAACGTGCTTTCTTTCGTCAGGTTGTTCGCTCGCCGCCGTGTTGCGGGGATAATATACGTTTGCCGTTTCAAACTGCCTACCCACGTCGTTGCCGCGACGGATATTGCGCACGGCGTTCATCAACATAGACGGCGCAAGGAAGGTACGCATTACGGAAAGCTCTTCGCTAATAGGGTTGAGGATACGGACCGCGTTGCGCTCCGCTGCGTCCTCGGGGAGCTTCATCAAATCGAAATCCTTAGGGGAATAGAAGGAATAGTTGTACGCCTCGGAGAAGCCTTGCGTGCGCAAGAGGTTTTTGAGGTGCAATTCCTTTTTCTGCTCGTCGGTAAGGCCGCCGCCCGTCACACTCGCCTTTTCAAGGAAGGTGGGAATGATATGATCGTAGCCGTACATACGGATAATTTCTTCCGCCAAATCGGGGTAGCCGTCCACATCGTCGCGATAACCGGGAATAGTAACCGTAAGGCTGTCGCCACAGATTTCGGGTTGGAAGTTGAGGCGCGCCAAAATGCTTTCGATTTCCGCGTTGGGCACTTCAATACCCAAAAGCGCGTTGATTTTTGCAATGCTTGCCGTCATTTTGCGAGGGGTTAAATCCGCCGCGCAAACGTCCGCGCACATCTTCGTGACCGTGCCGCAATCAAGCGCTTCGATAAGGTGCAACGCTCTGTCCATACCATAGCCGTTGGTGTAGGCGTCCACGCCCTTTTCAAAGCGTGAGGACGAATCGGAAGACTGACCGAGCGCACGAGAGGTCTTTCTCACGTTGTCGCGCGCGAATTTTGCCGATTCAAAATACACGTTTTTCGTGCTGTCTTTGATTTCACTGTTCAAGCCGCCCATAATGCCTGCAAGTGCAACGGGTTTTTCGCCGTCGCAAATGACGAGGTTTTCCGTTTTTAACGCAAATTCTTTTTCGTCGAGGGTAACGATCTTCTCGCCGTCCGTCGCTCTGCGGACGATAATTTTTCTGCCGCCGAGGTCGTCCGCGTCAAACGCGTGCATGGGTTGCCCCATTTCAAGCAAGACGAAGTTCGTAATATCGACGATGGGCGAGATGGAACGAATGCCCGAAAGCGCAAGGCGTTTCCGCATCCACGCGGGGGATACGCCCCCCTTTACGTTTTCTACGTAATGCCCTACGTAGCGAGGGCAAAGATCGGGCGCGTGCACTTCAACGGTGATGGGTGCGGCGCTCGTTTCGTGTGCTGTATAGGATACGTCGGGCGCTTTGAAAGGCTTGTTAAGCACAGCCGCGACCTCGCGCGCGATGCCCAAAATGCATTGACAATCGGGACGGTTTGCCGTAATAGAAATATCAAAAATCCAATCGTCCAAGCCGACGATTTTCTTGATATCCTCGCCCACGGGTGCGTCCTTTGCCAAATCCAAAAGCCCGTTGACTTCCGCGCCGGGATAAAAATCGTCGTTGATGCCAAGCTCCTCACCCGAGCAAAGCATACCGAAGGATTCTACGCCGCGGAGCTTGCCTTGTTTGATTTTCTTGACCGCGTCGGGGTTCTTTTCGAGCAATTCTGGATTGCTTTCCGCCACCGTAGAGCCGTCCAACGCGCAGGGCGTTTTCATACCCACGTAAACGTTGGGCGCGCCCGTAACGATTTGCAATTCGTGGCCGTGCTCCTCGCCGCAATCCACCACGCAAATTTGCATATGGTCGCTGTCGGGGTGGGGCGTAAGCGCCTTGACCTCGCCAACCACAACGCGGTTGATTTTGTTGCCAAGATAAATAAGCTCTTCTACTTCAAAACCGCAGGAAAAGAGTTTTTCTGCAAGCTCGTGCGCGGAAATATCAATATCTACGTAATCTTTTAACCAACTGAAAGGTGCTTTCATTTTTCTTTTTTCTCCTTTTAGTCCTCGAATTGTTCGATGAAACGAACGTCGTTTTCAAACAACGTCTTGATGTTGTTGATGCCGTATTTGAGCATGGCGATACGCTCGATACCCATACCAAACGCAAAGCCCGTGTATTCGTCGGGATCTACGCCGCAGTTTTCCAAGACGTGGCGATTGACCATGCCCGCGCCGAGCACCTCAATCCAACCCGTGCCCTTGCAAAGACGGCAACCCTTACCGCCGCACTCCGAACAGCTTAAATCGACTTCGACGCTCGGCTCGGTGAAAGGGAAATAGGAAGGACGGAGACGCACCTTGGTGCTGTCCGTGAACATTTTGCGCGCAAATTC
>JAFTMQ010000023.1 GCA_017452305.1 Clostridia bacterium
ATAAACGGAACAATATTATTATGCAAACATTCTTTGAATGCGATCAATCTACCCACGCGCCCGTTCCCATCTTGGAAAGGGTGAATTTTCTCGAAACGATAGTGAAATTCTACGATATTTTCAAAGCAAATCTTCTCAATCCCCGCGTACCAAGTCAATAATTTTTGAATTTCAACGCATACCTGGTTAGGAGAAACGGTTGGCTCACCGCCTACCGTATTCGGTTTTGACTTATAATCGCCAACCCTAAACCACGAAAGACGGGAATCAGACGTTGCCGTTTTCAAAATGCGGTGCAACTCTTTAATAAACGCTTCCGTCAACTCTTCTTCCGCGTGCTCGATAACGTAATCAATCGCACGGAAATGATTGCTCGTTTCGATAATATCGTCCACGGGAACGCCATCTTCCGCCCCGATTGTATTCGTTTCAAAAATCAAGCGAGTTTGATCTTCGGAAAGTTTGCTCCCTTCGATACGGTTAGAATTATACGTTAAACGCACCTGCGTTTCGTGATACAGTCCGCCCGAAATTTTTGCTTCCATTTCTTCACGCAAAACCTGTAAAACGGGATTATCGCAAACTTCACGATACAAGTCTTCTACTAAACAACCAAAATAATCCGCAATTTTTTGCAAGACGTTGTCGGCTATCTTTTCACCTTTACCAATCTTAACGATCGTACGCGAAGAAATACCAAGCACCTTTGTCAAATCGGATTTCTTCAATCCGTTCTGTTTTAAAATCTTTACTAATTTATCGTAAGAAATCATATTTTGCTCCTAAATCTTTACTTATTATACCATATCCGCGCTAACAAGTAAAGATTTTTTGCGAAAAATCTTAAAAATTTCGTAGTATTTTCCCAAATACTGCCCGCGATTTATGTTTCTATCCGCTCTTTTTGATATTCTTGAAAAAAATTTTATTCATTTTTTTATGCATAAATGATTAAACAAGCCCGTTTTTACACGGGGTAAAAACGGGCAATAAACGTTTGGAAGAAGAATAGCAGTTTTTTGTTTTTTGCCCAAATCCTTAGGATTTTCCTAAATCGTTTGGGCAATGTTTTATATGCAAAATTTGTCGATTTTTAGAGCGCAAATACCTTAAAATCCCTCGGTAGAGATACCGTGCCGGTTCAAGTCCGGCCACGAGCACCACAAACACCCAATCCCTTTTTAGGGGTTGGGTGTTTGTATTGATACCCGTATTTGGACGGACTTGAGGGACGAGCTGCCCGTTAAACAAGGCATTGATAATGCCTTGTAGGGGCGAGATGAGCAAACGCATATGTTTAACGTTTGCGGTGACCGAGCGCAAAGAATACCGCACTTTGCGCGAGAAGAGCCGTTTTGCGAGAGCAATTTGTTTGCCTGCTCCGCTCCTAAAACCGCATGCCTTATCGGCAAACCAAACGATTGATAATCGTTTGTCGGGGCGTCCCCGCTAAAGGGACAAGTCCGGCCACGAGCACCACAAAACCCCTATCCTCATTGAGGTTAGGGGTTTTGTATTTGTTTTTACAACGCCTCTATTTCACTAAACAGCTTTTTATTTTGCTCTTTGCTCCAACCACCAAAGTTTTTTATTGTTGCGGAAAGGTGGGAATTCACCAATCCAATATAAGCGATTGGGAAAATAATATTTCACGCCCCGATTATGAAAAGCTTATCGAGCTTGCGAAGATATACAACGTCACTTTATATCAACTTTTGGGTATTAACGATCCGTTTTTATAAGAATTTACTACAAACAAAACCCCCTCGAGGTCTTATCGACTTCGAGGGGGTTCTTTTAAGCCTAAAAATTAAGTGAGGTTTTCGTTACAAACAGATTTCTGCTTTGTAATCACAATCCATGCCGCACGCCGCGTTTAAACAACGCTGAATACGTGCTTCCGTTTCCAAATCCACCGCCATTTCTCTTTCGCCTCGCACCATGTCGGCAAACGCACGGCACATATCCGCGTATCTGTCAAACACCGCGCTATCCACGCTCTTGCTTGCGCTCCAAGCTTCCAAGCGCAAATGCGACGTCATTGCAAACAAATGCCCTTCATCCTTGCCGTGATGCACCTCAAAAGGCTCGACAATGATCGTCCCCTTATCGCCGCTAACGGCTAAATGCCTACGCGAATAACCGCTTGCGTCGAGCATACTGCTCTTCACCATAGAAACACCGTCGGCGTATTGAAAGACGGCAAAACCCAAATCCTTTGCTTTGACACCATCGTGTCCCGTCGCCGTATTATAGGACGTAATGGCTTGCGGAACGCCTTGCAAACGCACCACCAAGTCTACCATATGGCAACCCAAATATTGCATCATTCCGCCTTGAAAGAGAGCGAGCCATTCCCGCTTGTCTGCGCCGTAATAACAGCTCATTTCCGCGTCAATAGAATGAATTTTGCCTATCTCGCCCTTCTGGATACGTTCAAACGCTTGCTGCACCATCGGATTGAAACGGTACATATATCCAATACTAAAAACCAACTTCTTGTTTTTAATGGTAGAAAGCAATTTTTCAAACGCTTCCGCATTTCCCACGGGCGCTTTATCCATATGGATATGCAAGCCCTTATCCGCGGCTTTTTGCGCGTATTTGACCAAATGCAAATCCAACGTTTCCACGGCAACGGCGTCCAAATCCGTCATAGCCAAGATTTCCTCGACGGTGTATTTTTTTGCGCCTTTGTACGCCTCGCGCTTTTGCTCGTAATATTTTTGCGACCAAGCACACGGAATATTATCTTCTGGCACTTCCGCATACCCGACAACCTCAAAAACGTCGCTTAAAAAATTTAGCGTAGCAAAAATATCCGCAGCGTGGTCGTGCCCCGTGCCGATTTGGGCAATCCTGATTTTTTTCATCTTATTCCTTTCTCCAATCAAACTGTACGCCTATGGGGAAGTTTTTATCGTTGACAAGACGAGTATATACCCCGCCGCAGTCCTTGGGATTGTGCGTTTCCTTGACGATATCCTTTAACGTCAAACGCCCGCTTCCGCACAATTTTAACACCGCCTTGATATCGTCGTTGTGCGTATAATTGCCATGCGAGGATTCTTGTTTTGCGCGTGCGTGCGTATGCGCGCCCACCAACGTAATCCCCGGGAAATGCACTTTGTTATAATAATCAATGGAAAAATCACTGCTACGCGTACAACCGAGCAACGCCACTCTGCCAAATTCCGCCATACAGTCCAACGTCTCGTCCAAGCCTGCGCCTACGCCCGTAACCTCGATAGCCGTTTTCACGCCGCCGTCCGAAACCGCCCGTACTTGCTTTGCAAAATCCGCGTCAAACGGATTAAACGCGTAATCCGCGCCGTTTCGTAAAGCCTCTTCGCGGCGTTCTTTTACGGGATCGCAAGCGATAATCGGGGTTGCACCCGCTACGCGCGCAAGCTTGACGGCAAGCTGCCCTAAAATACCAAGCCCCATAACCAATAGGGATTCCCCAATTTCAAGCTTGACCTTTCTAATTGCCGCCAAGGGGAAGGTGGAAATAAACGAAACTGCCGCGTCCTCAAAGGACACCTTCGTATCGTCAAATTTCACCACTTGCTCTTCATTGACAATATTATAATTGCTGTGCGTGCTCCAATATACGACGACTTTGTCGCCTACGGCGACACTCGTTACCTTTGCGCCCACTTTAACGACTTCGCCCGCGCAATTATACCCCAAATAGCGAGGGAATAATTTTCCGCCCTCGCCGGGGGCGGTATTTTCCGACGCGGTGATATTCGCACGTTCCGTACCCGCACTCACCGTCGTCAAAACGCTTTTTACCGCCACTTGATTTTCGCCGATAGAACCCCAATCAAGCTCGCCGCAATCCAAATATTCCGCCGTATTTGTTTTTGTAAAAACAATTCTTTTATGCCGTGCCATTTTTACGCCTATCCTTTGATTATTCTTTCACGACAAGCACGACTTTCCCTACGTTTTCGCCGCGATAAAGTACTTGCTGTGCGTCGTCCGCTTTTTCCAACGGGAAGGTCTTATAAATCTTTACTTTCACCTCGCCGTTTTCAAATTTACACCACGTTTTTTCTACAAGCTCGTTTAAAAGCTGCCCCTTTTCTTCGGGTGTTTTACTTCGCAACGTACTGCCGATGATACGGATATTTTTCACGAAAATATTTCTAAAATCCACGGGCGAAATATCCCCTGCAAGCGTCGCGATTTGAATCCATCTGCAACCTCTTGCTACGTATTTCAAGCATCTGCCAAGCGCTTCACCCGCCAAGCAATCAATGGCAATATTTACGGGCGTTCCGTTTTGCTCCTCTTCCTTCAATACCTCGGCAATATCTTCCTTGGTCGTGTCCACCACTCTATCTGCGTTAAGATAAGCCACTTCCTTCACCTTATCTTCGCCCAAAACCGTCGTAATAACGCGCAAGCCAAACGCTTTCGCCATAGGAATTACCGCGCTTGCAAGCCCGCTTGCGCCCGCGTTCATAAGCAGCGTTTCGCCCGCTTTTGCTTGCCCTACGTAGAACAAATTTAAGTACGCCGTCATATACACTTCGGGGATTGCCGCCGCTTCCACGTAGGAAAGTCCGTTGGGAATGGGCATAACCATTTCCGCAGGCACGGCAACGTATTCCGCGTAACCGCCGCCGCCAAGAAGGGCGCAAACCTTATCGCCCACCTTCCATTTCGTAACGTCTTTGGCCACCTCTTTTACGATACCCGCAACCTCCAAGCCCGGCCATTCGGGACAACCGGGGGGCGGGGGATAATTGCCCTCTCTTTGCAATAAATCCGCGCGATTTAACGCCGAAGCGTACGTTTCAATGATGATTTCCCCATCCTTTAATACGGGATTGGGTACGTCGGTATAACTTAAACTTTGGTCTGCTTTATTGATGACCATCGCTTTCATTTTACTTTGCTCCTTTTATAAAATCCCTGCAATCTTGCAGACATTTTTGTACGTCTTCCCGCCCAAACGCTCCGTCCTTATTCCAAGGCGCATATGCGTGGGAAAACAAAATATTTTCTATATCCGTTTGCTTTTGCAATTTCTCTATCGTCTTTACGTATTCTTCTCTGCTTTCAAACGTGCAGCCGTACTTTCCGATGCCATATCCTTGCAAGCCGTCCCCCGCAATCAAGGTATGCGTGTGCGAGTCCAACACCCCCACGCTATCCCTCGTATGACCGTTCAACGCGTACATGGTATAGCCATTTTGTAAAATTGCCCGTGCATCCGCCACGATTTTTATTTGTGGATTTAATTGCATAATCCGTTCTTTACCGCCTGCATGATCACAATGCGCGTGCGTCAAAACGAGATATTTTATATCCGAAACGGAAAGCCCCTCTTGGCGTAACGCGGGCAGGATATACCTATCCACGTCCCAAGCGGAAGAGCCGCAGTCAATTAAAATACGTCCGTCCTCGTCTTGAATGAAAAACACCGACGTGTACACCTCGTCGTCGAAGGGCACTTTTAGACGGTAAATTTTGCCAATCTCTTTTTTAAACGTCATCTTATTTGTTTTGTGGATATAAAAGGCGCCTATTTTTATTTTAGACGCCTTTTTATTGCCGTTATTTTAGATAATATCGTCTGCGGTGAGCACCGTGCAAAGCGAGGTATTTTCCACCTGCGCCCAAGCCTCGAAATTGAAATCAATTTCAAGCCCTTTCGTGCCGTTTAAAACGTCTTCGGGGAGCAAGACTGTAAATATTACCGCGCCGCCGTCAATGTTGTTTTTACTGTCGTCTATCACCGTCAAAACGCCGTCTTTGATGCTCACCTTGAAGTAGTGCGCTTGGCTGGTTTTGGTATTCCCCTCGAAGGTTTGCCCCAAAATCGTCATGCTGTACGCCGCGTCAATTCTCGTAGGCGCCCAAGCCACCGCGTCGGAAATCATATACAAACCGAAATACACTTCGCCGTATTCGTTAAAATTAAACGCTTTTAAGGTGAATTTTGCGTCGCGTGGATCGGTGTTAAATTGTGCCATATAGATATTTTGATAGACCTGCGATTTATAATCCACGTGGCAGTGTTCATCCCCCGCACCGCGATCGCCTTGATACAACGCACCGGAAACGGTGGGCGCATTGCTCAACGAGCCCGTAATCTTTCCGCCGTCAAAATTCGCAAAAGATTGCTTTATCGCAGCCACGTTCGCTTGGTGCGTTTGGGTTGCCCTAAGCTCTTCCGTCAAGCCGACCGACCATCTATAATAAGCCATAATCGCGTTAATTTGCGCGTTGCTGCCGTTTTCTGCCTTCAAAACGTCTTGGCATAATACGTTATCCATATAAACGGGATCGTTTACGGCAAGCCCCTCATCGACGAGGATATAGTCGATATAAATCGCGCCGCTTGCAACGGAAATGGAAATGCCGTTCAACGGATCGCCGAGCTTATCTACGAACGCAGAAAGAGGCAGTTCTATCGTCGTCCATTCATTTTCGGGAATAATATAAAGAGGCACGTCCCCCGACTTATGCACGCCCGCACTCGCTTCATAGCGCTTGGTAGGATTTTCCGCAGACCAGTCCGCACTCGAGGCATAACCAAAATATAAAAGCATCGATTCCGCAGGCATATATACCTTCATCTTGACGCTTGCGTATTCGTTTACGATAACGGGCGTATCGAAGTTATAAGACAACGAAGCCCAACCATTATCGCCAAACCTTACGTAACCGCCAAAATCGGAAGAAACGCCCTTGCTATCCACGAACGGCTCTTTGACGTATTTTGCGTTTGCTTGCAGGTTATTAAGCAAATGTCCTGCCGAGAATTGGGACGAGAAATCCTCTTTGGTGTCATTGACTAATCGTACGTCAACCACCACGTCCTCATCGGGCATCACGAAGCTGTCGCCTACCACTTCTTCCCCGTTTACGTACCAACATTTAACCCCTTTATTGTACTCGGGATTTGCAAGCGCATTTTCGATTTTAAGGGGGATATTTTCCCCGTAGAAGGCTTGCACGGTATAATCCACCGTACCGTCCGCAAACACGAAAGAACAGGTATTTAAGCCGAAAATATGAATGGGAATTGTCTTAGAATAGTTCTTCTCGCCGTATGTAAATTCCACGGTAATTTCCGTATCACCGCCGTCCAAGGGCACTAACTCGCCCTCTTCAATCGTCGCCAAGTCGGTATCCTTTACCGAGAACGTTGCGTCTTCAAGCACCGACAGCTTCCCATCGGCATTGACGTACATCGCAAGGGACAGGTTGTTCCCCACGTAAATATCCTTCCCTAAGAAAGAGGGATAAAATTCCGCAGGAACTTCCGCAACCGTAATTTTCACCGTTCTCGTCGCCGTGCCGTAAGAGGACGTACCGCTAAGTACAATATTCGCTTCCCCTACGCCCACTGCCGTTAAGGTTTGCCCATCTACGCGAACAACGGAAGGATTGTCGCTCGTAATTTCCACCGCGCCATCAAGCGCTACGCCAAGATAGGTGTAGGTATAACCGATTGTAAAGCTGTCGCCCACGCATTTTGTAAGCGCGTCCTGCACAACGGAAATATACGAAACGGGGTAAAATTCGGGATCATATACAGTAACTTGAATAAGCGAGGAGCGCCCCAAGGACGTCGTTGCCTTGACCACCGCAGAACCAATCTTCACCCCTTCCACTACGCCCTCGGCGCTAACCGTAACCACAGTCTCGTCGTTGGACGTGTAGCTTACCGTTTCGCCTTCTTCGAGAGAAAGGACGGAAATTTGCTTAGTTTCGCCGAGGATCATCTCGATTTTCTTTTCCGCCACTTCCAAAGGCAAAACCGACGAGCTTTCGTTGCCCGTAGAATCGTTATTTTTATTGTCGCACGCGCCCATGCCGAAAGCGCACGTTAACGTACATAATGCAATTAAAGCAAAGATAAATTTCTTTTTCATAAGCTTCTCTTTATAAATTTTCATTTTTGTGAGATCGGGCGGAATGGGGGAATCCCCTATCCCGCGCCTTTCTTCACGCATTTTTTATGCTGCTTCTACCCTTATCTATTATTTCTTAAGATTATCGAAATAACCAACCGTTGGCTCGCCGCCCTCTTTGATGCTGTTGATATCAAACTTCAACGCATAGTAGTTGAACTCATCGACGAGCGCATTCACTTCATTTTGCGTGTAGTTAATGGAATAATATTTCAACTTCGTGTAAGTGAGCGTAAGCTCCAACTCTTTAATACGGTTCAAAAGCTTGGAATACATATCGGGATCGTCAATTTTGTAATGCTCAATCTTTTGATATGCACGTTTAAAAATCTTGTCAATCGCATCTACAACGCCTTCCGTCCAAATCTCTTTATCGCCGATATTGGAATAGATATCGTCTGTGTACGATTTATCGTTCAAAATGGACGCCTGCTCGTAGCGCAAACGAGTCAAATCGTAATATTCGCGAATTTCCGCGCTTGCGTCTTTATAGAAATGCGTCATAAATTCATCGACGAGCGCATCGTAGTTTTTCGAGGTATCCCAAAGGATTTGCGATTCTACGAAATAACGCATTTCTTGGAAGCAGGGCTGATTGGTGTTGTTTGCGCCTTGGCTGTGAATGAAATCCACACCGCATTCCGCATAC
>JAFTMQ010000024.1 GCA_017452305.1 Clostridia bacterium
CCGCCCTTTGCTTTGGCACGCTCGGGGAAGTCCTTATCGCAGACGGTAAAGCAAAATTCCGAGAGCTTGGGCACGTTGGAACGGTAAGGCAAAACCTTGGTGCCAGCAGGCATAATATGGTCGGTGGTGATATCGTCGCCCACCTTTAAAATCAACTCGCATTCGAGGTCTTTTTCAGGCGGTTTGCCGACGGGGATAGGCTTGATATTCGGCCCTCTTTCGACGGTGATTTCTTGCATTTTTTCCGCTTCGATAGGCATTTCAATGAGGTTATCGTTGATTTTAAATGCCAAAGGCATTTCTACCGTAGGCGCGCTGCCGAGCGTCGTCGGATCGGTGAATACGCCCGTGATTGCGGAAGCCGCCGCCGTTTCGGGCGAAACAAGATAAACCTGTGCGTCCGCCGTGCCGCTACGCGCCAAGAAATTGCGGTTGAAGGTACGAAGGCTCACGCCCGCCGATTGCGGGGAAAAACCCATGCCGATACAAGGGCCGCAAGCACATTCTAAAATTCTTGCACCCGCGTTGATGAGGTCGGCAAGCGCACCGCACTCTGCAAGCATTGTATAGACCTGCTTAGAGCCGGGCGAAATGGAAAGGCTTACGCTTGGATGTACCGTTTTACCTTTGAGCATCGCCGCCACCGTGAGCATATCCGAAAGGGAAGAATTGGTGCAAGAGCCGATGCAAACTTGGTTGATTTTCATGCCCGCAAGCGCAGCAACGGGTTTGACGTTGTCGGGGCTGTGCGGACAAGCCGCCAAGGGCTGCAATTTGCTTAAATCGACGGTGTATTCCGCATCGAAAACCGCGTCTGCGTCCGAGGAAAGCTCGATAAAGTCTTCCGCTCTGCCTTCCGCCTTTAAAAAGGCTTCCGTCACCTCGTCGGAAGGGAAAATAGAGCTGGTTGCGCCAAGCTCCGCGCCCATATTCGTAATCGTTGCGCGCTGGGGAACGGAAAGCGTTTTTACCCCCTCTCCGCCGTATTCGACAATCGCGCCCACGCCCCCTTTTACGCCGAGGATACGCAAGACCTCTAAGATGACGTCCTTTGCGCCGACATAGTCGGACAGCTTACCGACTAGGTTAATTTTTATCATTTTAGGCATGGTTATGTAATACGTGCCGCCGCCCATTGCCACGGCTACGTCCAAGCCGCCCGCGCCCATGCCGAGCATACCGATACCACCCGCCGTGGGGGTGTGGCTATCCGAGCCGATAAGCGTTTTGCCCGGCTTGGAAAAGCGTTCTAAATGTACTTGGTGGCAAATGCCGTTACCGGGACGGGAAAAGCGAATGCCATGCTTTTTCGTCACCGTTTGGATATAGCGGTGGTCGTCCGCGTTTTCAAAGCCTGCCTGCAAAGTGTTATGGTCGATATACGCGACGGAAAGCTCCGTTTTTACGCGGTCACTGCCCAACGCATCGAAATGCAAATACGCCATCGTACCCGTCGCGTCCTGCGAAAGCGTTTGGTCGATTTTTAAACCGATTTCTTCGCCCGTGACCATTTCGCCGCAGACAAGATGATTTTTTATAATTTTTTGCGCTATGGTATAGCCCATACTTTACCTCTTATAAGTCAAACCAATTGACGGAACAACGTCCGTCCTTGCAATATTTCAAGAAAATCTTTTCCAACTCGTCCTCGCCCATAACCGTCGTTCTGCCGTCCGCGTAAAGGGCGTCGATTTCCTCTTTCATCGTCTTGACAAGCCAATCCTGCTTATCCACCTGCTTATCGGGCGGAAGCTTGAAGTGCTTGTTGAGCCAATAGGCAATCCCCGCCAAGCCCGAGGTATTGGAAATAGAAACTTCCGCAGGGCGGTTGAGGATTTTTTCCGTGTCGAAAATGTTGTAAATTTCCGCGTCCTTCATAATGCCGTCGGCGTGAATGCCCGCCCTCGTCAAGTTGAACGCACTGCCCACGAAAGGGGTCATCGGCGGTATGTCGTAGCCGAGCTCTTTTTTGAAGTATTCCGCAATATCGGTGATTGCCGTCGTGTCCATGCCGTCAAGCGTGCCGCGCAAGGACGCGTATTGCATAACCATCGCTTCCAAAGGCACGTTGCCCGTGCGTTCCCCTATGCCGAGCAAGGAACAGTTAACGCCGCTCGCACCGAACAGCCAAGCGCTGACTGCGTTGGCTACGCCCATATAAAAATCGTTGTGGCCGTGCCATTCGAGCATTTCCGAAGTAACGTCCGAATAATGGTGCAGACCATAAACGAGCCCGGGCACACTGCGAGGGGGCGCTGCGCCCGTGAACGGAACGCCGTAGCCCATCGTGTCGCACATACGGATTTTGACGGGAATACCCGCCTCGCGGGAAAGCTCGACAAGCGCGTTGACGAAAGGTACGACAAAGCCGTACAAGTCCGCGCGCGTTAAGTCTTCTAAATGGCAACGGGGGGAAATACCCGCTTCAAACGCTTGCTTTACCACGCCGAGGTAATGGTCGTAGGCTTGCTTTCTCGTCATGTTCAGCTTTTTGAAAATATGATAATCGGAACAGCTGACCAAAATGCCCGTTTCACGGATCCCGATGTCGTGCACCAGCTCAAAGTCCTCTTTCTTCGCCCTGATCCACGTGGTGACCTCGGGGAACTTATAGCCCA
>JAFTMQ010000025.1 GCA_017452305.1 Clostridia bacterium
CGTTTGCTCGTTGCCCTGCAAGAAAGCGGAATACACCCACAAACACGAGGTGGGTATCGTTTGCTCGGGCGCGGTTTACGAATACGTAAAAGAGGCGTTGCCAAACGCGAACGTTTATAAGGTTTCCACCGTTCATCCCGTACCTGCCCCCGCCATTTTTGAGTTTTCCAAGAACGTCAACGGCTTGTACGTTATTGAGGAATTAGAGCCGTTCATCGAGGATACCCTCAAAGCGCGCGGGATTGCGTGCAAGGGCAAGGAGCTGTTCTCGTTGCAAGGGGAAATTTCCGTGCCGATGATTCGCAAGGCGTTCGGTTTATTGGATACCGAAAAGGAAACGCCCACGTGCGAGGCTGTGCCTGCCCGTCCGCCCGTGATGTGCGCAGGATGTCCGCACCGCGGCGTGTTCTACGTTTTAAATAAGCTTAAATTGACGGTCAACGGCGATATCGGTTGTTATACGCTCGGCGCAGTGCCGCCTCTCTCGTCGGTGGATACCGTCGTTTGCATGGGCGCGTCCGTGGGGATGTCGCACGGGTTTAGAAAGGCGCGCGAGGACGAGAAAAAGACGGTGGCGGTGATTGGCGACTCCACCTTTTTACATAGCGGCGTGACGGGGCTTATCAACGCGGTGTATAACCAAAGCGGTATCACGCTTATGATTTTGGATAATTCGACGACGGGCATGACGGGGCATCAAGAGCACCCTGCCACGGGCAAGAACTTGATGGGACAGCCCGCGCCTATCGTGCTTTTGGACGAGCTTTGCAGAGCTTGCGGCGTCAAGGATTTGCAAATCGTGGACGCCTACGACGTGAAGGCGGTAGAGGCGGCGGTTAAGGCGGCGCTCGCGTCCGACGAGGTGAGCGTTATTATTGCGCAAAAGCCGTGTGCGTTGCTCGATAAATCGGCGAAGCCGAAGGTGAAGGTGGAAGGCTGTAAAAATTGCGGACTTTGCATGAAGCTTGGCTGTCCTGCGATTAGCAAGGGCGAGAAGGGCGTCGTCATCGACACGGCGCAATGCGTAGGCTGTGAGGTGTGCGCAAAGGTTTGCCCGTTCGGCTGTTTAACTTTGGCGTGAGAGGTGCGGATATGACGAATATTTTAATTGCGGGCGTTGGCGGACAAGGCACGTTGCTTGCAAGCCGTGTGCTTGGACAATACGCAATGCTTAGCGGTAAGGATTGTAAGCTTAGTGAAATTCACGGCATGAGCCAACGCGGCGGGAGCGTGGTTACGCACGTTCGTATTGGCGATAAGGTGTATTCGCCCGTCGTTTGGGAAGGGGGCGCGGACGTGGTTATTGCGTTCGAGACCTTGGAAGCGGCGCGCGTGAAGCATTATTTGAAAGCGGACGGCGTTTTGCTCGTCAATGAAGAGAAGATTTTGCCTATGCCCTGCATTACGGGCGCGGCGAAATATCCCGACGGCTTGCGTGAAAAATTAGAGGCGGAAAAGGGCGCGCATTTTATCCCCGCGCAGGCTTGGGCGGTGGAAGCAGGGAGCGCGAAGGCGACGAATATCGTTATGCTCGGCGCGCTTTGCAAGCTCTGCGGATTAGATAAAGAGATTATGACGCAAGCGGTGGCGGCGTGCGTACCCGCGAAGTTTGCGACGCTCAATTTGACAGCGTTTTCGTTGGGATACGAGCGCGTTTAAGGACGTAATTTCGGCTTATTTGATGAGAGAAACTCGAAAAAGAGGAAAAATATATGCAATATTTTCAACCAGAAATTGAAACGATGAGCGTAGCAGAGAAAAAGGAGCTGCAATCCGAGCGGTTGGTGCGGATGGTCAAGTACGTGTACGATAATCAGCTGCCTTACCGCGCGAAGATGGACGCAATCAAGCTCAAACCGAGCGATATTAAATCCATCGACGACATTTACAAGCTGCCCTATACCGTCAAGCAGGATTTGCGCGACGCATATCCGTTTGGTATGATGGCGGCGCCCCGCCGCGACCTTGTTCGTTTGCACGCGTCAAGTGCGACGACAGGCAAGCTTACGGTGGCGGGCTACACGCAAAAGGACATTGATATTTGGGCGGAATGTGCGGCGCGTTCGTTGGTGATGGCAGGCGCGGACAAAGAGAGCGTGGTGCACGTGGCGTACGGGTACGGGCTCTTTACGGGCGGCTTAGGTATGCATTACGGCGCGGAAAAAATGGGCGCGGTGGTTGTGCCTGCGTCGGCGGGGAATACGCAAAAGCAAATTCAATTGATTGCTGACTTCGGCGCAGACATTATTTGCTGCACCCCCTCGTATATCATTTATCTCGCGGACGAAATTGAAAAGCTCGGCTTAAAGCCGGGTGTGGATATCAAGCTCAAAGGCGGCGTATTCGGCGCGGAGGCTTGGTCGGAAGGCATGCGCGAAACGATTGAAAAACGATTGGGTATTCGCGCTTGCGATATTTACGGTTTGAGCGAAATTGCAGGCCCCGGCGTGGCGTGCGATTGTCAATTTAAGACGGGTATGCACATTCAAGACGACCATTTCTATCCCGAAATTGTGGACGTCGATACCTTGGAGCCTCTGCCCTATGGTGAAAGCGGCGAACTTGTGTTTACGACCTTGACGAAAGAGGGTATGCCCCTTATCCGTTACAGAACGCGTGACATCGCAAGTTTGAACAACGCTCCTTGCCCTTGCGGTAGAACGTCGGTGAAACTCAACAAAATCACGGGCAGAAGCGACGATATGCTCATTATCCGCGGGGTAAACGTATTCCCTTCGCAAATCGAAAGTGTGCTTTTGAAGAATACGGACGTTGCGCCTCATTACCACATCAACGTGGACCGCGTCAACAACTTGGACACGATGGAAATCGTGGTCGAACTGTCGCCGTCCGTTTCGGTGGACGAGGTTGCGCACGTGGAAGAAATCCGCAGAAAATTATCCTCGGATATGGCTTCGGCGTTGTCGGTTAGCGCAAAAATCACCCTTGTTTCGCCTGGTACGGTGGCGCGCAGTGAGGGGAAGGCGAAGCGTATCACGGACAAGCGTAAGCTTTAAAAACGACGTATATGCGTCGCATTTCATCGTCGCACTGTGGCTACCCTCGGTTACATACGTTTTAGTATGCGCCCTCGGGTGGTCCTCGTGCTCCTTGAACTGCTTACACACCGCCGTTTTGCGGCGGAAGAATAAAATTGATAAAGGAGTAATATTATGGTAAAACAGGTTGCCGTTTTTTTGGAAAATAAGGAAGGAACAGCAAGCGCTTGTTGCCGCGTTTTAAAGGACGTCGGCGTCAATTTGCTGGCGCTTTCGATTGCGGATACGAAGGATTTTGGCATTTTGCGCTTATTGACGTCGGACAACGATAAGGCGGTTTCGGCGTTGCGCGGCGCGGGGTTCTTGTGCTCGGAAGTCGAGCTTGTCGGCTTGGAAGTGCCCGATAAGGCGGGTGCGCTTTCCGATTTGCTCATCTCGCTTGGCGAACATAACGTAAACGTGGAATATATGTATTCCTATGCAGAAGCGGACGGACACGCGAAAATCGTGTTTAAAACCTCGGCGGTGGATAAGGCGGTTGCGTTGTTGAAAGAGGCGGGCGCAAAGCTTTTATAACCCCCCCAAAAAAAACATGCATAATAAAAACACGGCGATGCGGAAAGCAAAGCCGTGTTTTTTTGTTTATTCGTCTTAATAATATGTAATAAATGCGCCTACCATATACGCGTTTACGTATAAAACGTTGCGGATATGGTTACACTTTTATTTGAGAAGCTGCGGGATAACCAGCGCGCCGATGACCACTGCGCCAAGCGCAATTCTGTACCAACCAAACAGTTTGAAATCGTGTTTTTTAACGAAGTTCATCAAGAACTTGATCGCCACGAGGGAAACGGCAAACGCCACCGCGCAACCGATGAGAAGATAGCCGATTTCCGGCCCCGTCATCGTGCCCGCTTCCAAGAAAAATTTGAGGAGCTTATACGCGCTCGCACCGACCATAACCGGAATGGCAAGCACGAAGGTGAACTTGGACGCCGTCGTTCTATCTACCCCCAAAAGCAACGCGCCGATGATGGTGATACCCGAGCGGGAAGTGCCGGGGATTGCCGCCAAAAGTTGGAAGCAACCGATAAAGAATGCGTATTTATAGGAAAGCGCGCTCTCTTCCGTGATTTTCGGTGTGCGTTTTTTGTTGAAGTGCTCGATGACGATAAAGGCTACGCCGTACAAAATCAAGGTGCAGGCGATAGAGAGGGGCTCGATAAGCGCGTGTTTTTCACACAGTTTTTCAAAGAGCATATCGGGCACTAACGCAAGCACGGCAGGGATACACGCCACAAGCACCTTACCCCAAAGATGAAGCACGTCCTTTTTCCAAACGATTTTCATTTTTTCACTGCTCACGCCGTCCGTTTCCGCCGATTTTTCTTTGCCAAGCGGGAAAATCGTTTTCCAAAACAGAATGATGACGGCGAGAATTGCGGCGAGTTGAATGACGTACTCAAACATTTCCGTAAAGCCGGGGGATACGCCCGTAATCGCCCAAAAGTTGTTAAAAAGCTTCATGTGCCCCGTGCTTGATACGGGCAGCCATTCGGTAATCCCCTCGATGATACCGAGTAAAATCACCTTTAAAACGGTCAAAAATTTCATAACGCCTCGTTTTTTGCTTTATTTTATGATTTCACACTTGAAATTATAGCATAGAAAGGGTAAAAAGTCTATATTTTTAGCGGAAAAACGCAAAAAAAGCGTGCTTCGCCGAAAAAAATTTCATTCAAGGTATTGCAAAGCGAAAAAAAATGTGGTATAATGCTTTTATAACAGATAAAATATGACGGGGGTACGTTTTGCGGCAGATTTATCGGTAAAAAACTAAAAAGGGGGACCGAAAAATGGCTCAGGGTACTGTGAAGTGGTTCAACGCGGAAAAGGGCTACGGCTTTATTGCCGGAGACGAGGGTGGCGATGACGTATTCGTTCATTTCTCCGCGATTGTGGCTGAGGGGTACAGAAGATTGAAGGAAGGTCAAAAAGTTTCTTATGAGACGGAACCAGATCCTAAAAATCCCGAAAAACTCCGCGCGGTAAACGTACAGGCGTTGTGATGGCTTGACGAACTATCGTGAATAAAATTAACCGCACCGTTATGGTGCGGTTTTTTATTTATTGTTAGGGGAGTTTACAAAATGGACGTACCATGTGCGCATTGAATTTATTTCTTGCTAGGCAGGTGTGCGTTGAAAATGCGCATTTTTTTGCGTTCGTTCTGTTGACAATCGCAAAAATTTACTATATAATAGTAAAAAAGAAAAGGGCGTGGATTTTGTCGCTACCTTTTGAAGACTAAATATACGTTTACAGAGCACGTTAAAGTAAAAAATGTTTGGAGAAAGAAAAATGGAAAGAGTAGAAGCATTACAAGCGTTTAAAAATATGTTCGGCGCGGACGCAGAGGATTTGTTTACGGCGGCAGGGCGTATCAACGTTATCGGCGAACACGTCGATTATTGCGGTGGGCAAGTATTTCCCGCGGCGCTCAATTTGCGTTGCAACGTTTACGCGCGCAAGGTGGGCGGGAGCAAAATCCGTATGGCGTTCCGCGGTATCGACGGTATTGTCGAGATTGAAACGGATAAACTGGATAGCTATCGCGGTTTAAAAATCGGCAATTATCAAGCGGGCGTTGCGTACTTCTTGCAAGAAGAAGGGGTGGAAATCGTCGGCTGTGATTTGTATTATGATTGCACCGTGCCGTTTGGGAGCGGACTTTCCTCTTCCGCTGCAATTGAGGTGGCGACGGCGGTTACCCTTTGCGAATACGCAGGGGTACAATACGATAAGGTGCATTTGGCTCTTCTTTCGCAAAAGGCGGAAAATAAATACGCGGGTGTAAACTGCGGCATTATGGATCAATTCGCGTCCGCGATGGGTAAGAAAAATCACGCGGTACTTTTGGATTGCGCTACGCTCGCTTATGAGTACGTTCCGTTGGAGCTTGGCGAATATTGCCTTGTGATTGCAAATTGCAACAAGCCGCACAACTTGGTGGAAAGTAAGTACAACGTGCGCCGCCAAGAAGTGGAAACGGCGTTGAAATTGATACAAACAAAGCTTGACGTGAGCTGTCTTGCGGAAGTGACGCCCAAGCAGTTTTCGGAAGTCAAATACCTCTTGTCGGGTGTGGTGGCAAAGCGCGCGGAGCACGTCGTTATGGAATGTGCGCGTGTGAAATCCGCCGTTTCCGCCCTCAAAAAAGGGGATCTTATCGAGCTTGGAAGACTACTCAACGAAAGCCAGTTTAGCTTGCGGGATTTGTACGAGGTGACAGGCAAGGAGTTGGACACTTTGTCGGCTTTGGCGAGAAGGGAAACGGAGTGCCTTGGCTCGCGTATGATTGGCGCAGGCTTTGGCGGTTGCACCATTTCTATTGTCAAAAAGACGGCAGTGGAAGGCTTTATCCGCAGAGTGGGCAAGGCTTATCACGACGCAATCGGCTACAAGGCAAGCTTTTACGAAACCTCTATCGAGGACGGCGTAACGGTAGAAAAGCTGTAAAAAGCTCGCACATAGTTATAGGATTAGCATAAAGAAAAACACCGAAGAAATTCGGTGTTTTTTACGTTCAACGCGTACATGGTATAGGCGTTTTTAATAAAATTTTTGTTTAAAGACGGAGTGCGAGGGTTAAAAGACGCTCTTTTTGGTTGTCTTGCGGCGCGGTAGCGGCGTGCAACAATAATTTGTGCAACACCTCGGAAATGCGCGCGGGCTGTAAGCCAAGCGCAAGCAAATCTGTGCCGTTGACAGCCAACTCCTTTAAGGTGAAAGGGGCGTTTTCTTCTTTCATTTGCGTAAGCAATTTTTTCCAACGCGTGCAAGTGGGCGCTTCCCGCAAATCGTCCATGCAAGCCGAAAAATCCGCCTGTTTTAAGAGTAATAATTTTGCTAAAATGGAATAATGCTCGACGAAGAAGCGGCGGAGTTTTGCTTCACCCGTCTTACAATCCATATCGTACATATGCCACCGCACGAGCGCGCAAACGGTTTCCGTCGTTTTCTTGGGCGCTTTTAAGCGGTGCAAAATATTTTTTGCCAAAATTTCGCCCTCGATGGGGTGGTTGTAGGAATTTCCGTCGCGAAGGGTGCAAAGCGGCTTACCGACGTCGTGCAAAAGTGCGGCAAGGCGAATGCACAGCGAGGCGTATTTGACGGCGCGGAAAGAATGCTCCAACACGTCGTATTTATGGAAATCTATCCGCTGTTTCATGCCCTTACCCTTGGCAAGCTCGGGTAAAATTCTTGCAAGCACGCCTATTTGTTCAAGCAAACGCAATCCTTGATAAGGGCCGTCCAAGTTACCGTATTTTTCATCGGCGTGCAAAATTGCCAAAAGCTCGGTGAAAATACGTTCGGGGGAAATATCGTCGATAAGGGAAGCGTTTTGCGTCGCGCCAAGCAGACATTCCTCGTCGGGTGTAAAACCCAAGCTCGCGGCTTGGCGGGCAAGGCGCATGAGGCGCAGTCCGTCCTCGCCAAACACCTTTTCCGCAGGGGCAACGGTGGTAAGCTGTTTATGTTTAACGGAAAAAATGCCGCCGAGCGGATCGAGATATTCATCCGCTTTTATATCGTAGTAAATGGCGTTTACCGTAAAGTCGCGGCGGCGCGCGTCAAGCTCGATATCGTCCGTAAAATAGATTTCAACGGGTACATGGGTGCCTCGTACGTATTTATCGGAGCGGAAACAGGAGTATTCGTATTCTGTTTTATCCCTATCCTGCAGCTTGACCGTCCCCGTGTTTTTAAAGACGGATTTTACGAAAAAGCCGTGTTGAGCGGCAAATTCGGCGAATATTTCGGCGGGGGTGGGGGAGCAAATATCAAAATCGGGCGTTTTCGAGGTGAGGCCTGCAAGGTGATCGCGAACCGTTCCGCCCACGACGTAGAGGGGGAAAGGTGCGTTTGCGGCAAGTGTAATTAAGTTTTTGGGTAAAATTTTGCGCATTTTCCCCTCCTTTTTTGAAAATTTTATAATATTATTATAACAAATTAAAAATAGAATTGCGAAATTTTTTAAATTCCCTTTGAAAAGGGAAGTAAAAAACTTTTTGGTTAGGGTTTTAGGGTTTTTTACAAAGGAAGGTTATGCTTCATATTATTTACAACCCCACGGCGGGGAAGAGAAGGGCGGAAAAAAACGTTGCTCAGGTGGAAAAAATTCTGCAAGAAAAAGGCGTGGCTTATGAAATACACGCTACTTGCGAGGCGCACGACGGGGAGCGTATCGCGCGGGACTTAACGGAACGCGGCGAAACGGAAATTGTAGTGCTTGGCGGCGACGGTACTTTGCACGAGGTGCTCAACGGGTTGGTCGATCCGTCCGTTTGTACGCTCGGTTTAATTCCGTCGGGGACGGGCAATGATTTTGCGGCGAACATTGGTATTCCTTTGGACGTGGCGAAAGCGACGGACATTGTTTTGAACGGCGAGGCGAAAAACACCGACTATATCGAGATGTCCGACAGACGTTGTATGAACGTCGGCGGTATCGGTATGGACGTGGACGTTTTGGAGCGTTGCTCGCGCGGGAAAATGCACGGGAAGCTGAAATATTTTTCAAGCCTTATCAAGAGCGTTTTTGCGTTTAAGGGCTATCCCGTAACCGTGGTGATTGACGGAAAAGAGAGTAAGCACAACGCCCTTTTGGTGGACGTTTGCAACGGAAAGGTGTACGGCGGCGGTATTCCCATTTGCCCGAAAGCCGAGGTGGCGGACGGGAAAATTAGCGCGATGGTCGTGGATAATATCAAGGGTAAATTCGAGCTTTTGAAGGCGTTGATGATTTTGATGAAGGGGAAAATGCTTGAATATCCCAAAACGAGCTATTGCCTTTGCGACGAGGTGATCGTTACCCCCGAAAAGCCTTGCGTTGTACAGCTTGACGGCGAGCTGTATCCCGACCTTAAATTCCATGCGAAGATTAAGACGGGTTTGAAATTTTATCGTCCGTGATTTGACGGAGTTTTTGCGCGCGCAACCTTTTTGTGCGGCAAGCGGAGCGTTCCGCTTACATAAAAAAATTGATTTTTAGTTAGTTTTATGATTTTGAGCAAGACCTACAAAAAAATATTGGACGCATTGCCCGAAGGGGTATTTGTGTTTGACGAGAAGCTGCGCGTGAAATTCACGAACGCGGCTTTTAGGCGTTCTTGCTCGGATGGCGCGAAGGCGTGCGGCACGTTGGGCGCGGTGCTTGGCTGTAACCAAAGCGGCGGGTGCGGCGACAATGCGGCGTGCGGTTTTTGTGCGTTTTGGCGGGTGATGAAGGCGGCGGTTGCGGATAAGACCGAAAAGACGGAAACTATTCACATGGACACGCGGCACGGCACGCATACCAACAAGCTGTCGGTGCGGATTCGCATTCTGCCTATCGATGAAAAGGGTAAGCTGTTTTTGGGCTTGACGGACGGCACGTACCAAACGGAAATGGAGCGCGAAATGCTCTCCGCGCAGCAGTTGCAAAGACGGTTGTTGCCTGCGGGCAAGAGTATGGGCGGCGTGAAGTATTCGTATATGTACGTCCCTTGCCTTGGCGTGGGCGGCGATATGCCCGACGTATATGAATTGAATGGACAAACCTACGGCGTGCTTGCCGACGTTTCGGGCAAGGGGATTTCCGCGGGTATGCTGTCGGCGTTTGTCAAGGCGGGCTTTGATAAAAAGCAACCTAATTTGGCGGTTGCACTTTCCGAATTGAACGGAAAATTTAACGAGCTTGACCAAGACGAACGCTCGTATATCACGATGGCGGCGGTGCGTATCGACGAAAAGAGCAAGACGCTCGGCTATGCGGTGGCAGGGCATAACGCGCCTATTCTTCTTAAAAATTCGCTCGGTATCAATGAAATTGAAGCGCCCGCGCCGCCCATTTCGAATTGGTTTAGCGGCTATGAATATAAAGAGAGCGAATTGCCGTTTGAGCACGGGGATATCCTTGTGCTTTTGACGGACGGCATTACGGAATGCGTCAACGTGCGCGGCGAGCAATTTGGTATCGAGCGTGCGGAAAACGTATTGATGCAATCGCAATCCGCAGAGGATTTTATTGGGAAATTACGCGCGGCGCTCAACGTGTTTAGCGGCGAAAAATTTAACGACGATATCACGGCGATTGCGTTTGATTTGTAAGCATTTTTGATAAATGACATAGGCATGTACGCGTTGAAATAAAAAACGCGGCGATTAGAGGGATAAAAAATGGGGAAAGAGCGGACAAGTTTTTGGACAAGATTAAAAAATCCGCCGAACTGGATTGCGATAAGTAGCTTTATCGCGTCGTTCGTGCTTTTTCCGCTTGCCATCATTACCTCGATTTTGGATAAATGGCTAAATTTATTCGCCATTCTTGCGTGCGCGTTTTGCGTGGTACCTTGCCTTTACACCATTTTCATCATTATCGTATTTATCGTGCGGACGTTTAAAAAGCTCTTGAAAGAGGCGGACAAATACACCTTTACCCGTCAACTGCACAAGAGAGATGAATTCCGCAGTATGTTTTTTGCAGTTGGTACGTTTATTTCCAACGTGGGCTATACCGCCTTTCTTTCGTCTATGGCGCTCGTTAGCCGTTCCCCGTGGTTCGGTGCGTTGGCGGCGTATTATATTTTGCTCACCTCGGCGCGCGGCGGCGTTTTGTTGCAGCATTACCGAGATGAGGAGCGGTTTAAAAATAACTCCGTCGCACTGCATCGCGCGAAGGCGGGGACGTACCGCTATTGCGGGATTATGATGATTGCGCTGACCTTGGCAATGGCGACTTCCGTTGTACATACGATGATTGTGGGCTTTGGCGATTCGGTGCTTCCCAAGTGGGCGGTGTACCTGTTTGCGGGGTATGCGCTTTACCGCGTCATTATGTCAATCATCAATTTCGTCAAGGCGTCCTCGCGTGACGATTTGGCGGTGCGCGCCGTCAAGTATATCAATCTCGCGACGGCGTTGGTGTCTGTTTTCACCTTACAAACGGCAATTTTCGAGGCGTTTTTCTCGGGCTTTGACCCTATCGTGTTTAATGCGATCAGCGGTTTTTCCGTGTGCATTATCATGCTAATTTTGGGTGTGTATATCGTTTCGTTTTCCTCGGTGGTACGCAAGCAAATCAAGGCGCAACAAGCGCAAATGGCTTTGGCGGCGCAAGAGGAAGATTTGTACAACCGCGAGGGATACGACGAGGAATATAGGACGTTGGACTTGGCGGAAGAGGACGATGAGGAAGACGAGGATGAGGAAATCGAGCGGATAGAGGGCTCGGTTGGCGAAGTGGTGGAAATCTCCGAAAAAGTCATAATGGACTAGGCAGGTACGCGTTGAAATGTGAAAATTGTGCGGATTGGCGTGATACGCATTCCGTATAGAAAGAATAAAAATGGATAAAAATAAGGAGCATGACTATGGAAATCGTTAAGTTATATCCTGAATGCAAAGATAATATTTGGGGCGGCGTGCAGCTGCGCGAAAAATACGGCAAGCAGACGGAAAAAGACCCCGTCGCGGAGAGCTGGGAGCTCTCGTTCCACAAGGACGGCCCTACCCGCTTGGCGGACGGCAGAACCTTGCAAGAAGTGGCAAGCAGTGCCGATTTGGGCGCAAACTGCGAGGCGTTCCCCTTCTTCCCGATGCTTGTAAAGCTTATCGACGCGAAGCAGGATTTGTCCGTGCAGGTACACCCGTCGGATAGCTATGCCTTGGAACACGAGGACAGCTTTGGCAAGACGGAAATGTGGTACATCGTCGAGGCGGAAAAGGGCGCGGGGATTTACCTCGGTTTTAAGCGCGCGGTAACGAAAGAGGAATACGAGCAAGCGATTGCCGACCATACCCTCACCGACCTTTTGAACTTCTTTGAAGTGAAGGCGGGGGAATGTTATTTTATTCCGTCGGGGACAATCCACGCGATTGGCTCTGGCTGTTTGATTTGCGAAATTCAGCAAAACAGCAATTTAACCTACCGTGTGTATGATTACGGCAGAAAAGATAAGAACGGTAACGAACGCGAGTTGCACGTCGAAAAGGCGTTGAAGGTAACCGCTTTGGACGGATATACCTACAATCCGCTCTCTATCCAAACGGAACAGGGCGAGTTGCTTGGTTTGAGCCGTTATTTCACGACAACGTCCGTGCGCGTGAGCGGGCAAAAGACGCTCGTTGCGGATAAAAATTCCTTTAAGTGCCTCACGTGCGTAGATGGCGCGGGCGAGATTGACGGAAAGAAAGTTGCGCTTGGGGATAGTTGGTTTGTGCCGGCGGGCTACGGAAAGGTGATTTTGAGCGGCGATATGCACTTGATTTGCGCGGAAGTGCGGAAATATTACGTGGGTATCGACTTGGGCGGTACGTTCATTAAAGGCGGTATCGTGGACGACCTCGGCAACATTATTTTAGAGGACAAAACCCCGACGGAAAGCGAGAAGGGCGCGGAGGGCGTAGCGAAAAATATCGCGGCGCTTGCCAACTCGTTGATGGCGCGCGTGGGCTTGAATAAGGACGACGTGGAAGGGCTTGGCATGGGCGTACCCGGCATGATTGACAGCAGGGCAGGAAACGTCATTTATTCCAACAACTTGAAGTGGCAGGATTTCCGTATCGGCAAGACGGTTTCTTCGCTGACGGGCTTGAAAGTGAAGATTGCAAACGACGCGAACGTAGCGGCGCTCGGCGAAGCGAAATTCGGTGCGGCAAAGGGCTTTGAGAACGTGGTGATGTTGACGCTTGGCACGGGCGTGGGCGGCGGCGTGGTCGCCGAAGGCGTGTTGATGGAAGGCAATAAAGGCGCGGGCGCAGAGCTTGGGCATATGGTTATCGTCAAGGACGGCGAACAGTGTACCTGCGGCAGAAAGGGCTGTTTGGAAGCGTATGCGTCGGCGACGGCGCTCATTCGCGATACCAAACGCGCAATGGAAGCGCATAAAGATAGCAAAATGTGGGAATGCGGCGGCTTGGATAAGGTGACGGGCAAGGTTGTGTTCGATTATATGTCGGTGGATCCGTATGCGAAAGCGGTTGTCGATGGATATATCGAGGCGTTGGCTTGCGGTATCACGAATTTGGCGAATATCTTCCGCCCCGAAACGGTGCTTTTGGGCGGCGGCGTGTGCGCGCAGGGCGACGTTTTGGTGAAGCCCTTGCAAGCGATTTTGGATAAAGACATTTTCGCTGGCGAGCTTGGCCCTAAGGTAACTATTAGAATTGCAGAGCTTGGCAATTCGGCAGGGCTTTTGGGCGCGGCGGCACTTCTTATGTAAATATGGAATAGAAAAAAATAGCCCCCTCGCGGCGTGTCGCCGCGAGGGGGCTTTGCGTTTAAATCAGGACTGCTTTTTGCGTAAATAATTATACATATTTACCGCCAACAAGTTCCAGCTTTGGAAACCGAGGTTGTGCACGCCCTCGCCCGTGTCGGGGTCGTAGTATTCGTGCATTTTTCCGTATTTTTCAATGTCTTGCCCAAATAAGATAATCGTCTTTTCGGCAAGCTCCTGCGCCTCTTTTTCGTAGCCGTAATTGAGCAAGCCGACGAAGGTCATATAGCTCGCAATCCCCCAAATCGGCCCCGTCCAGCACGAGGGATTGCCCGACTTAATCACGCGGTACATTTTTTCCGCTTTGGAAAGGGAACGAACGCCGTAGGGGGCGTAAAAGGTCTTTTCGTTGAGGTAATTTTCGCGCACCATTCTTTCGGCTTGTTCGGCGGTGGCGATATTCGCCCACATTGCCATAAAGCCCGACCATACGTCGATTTTTTGCAACAAGAAAGTGTAATTGCGGGGACAGCCTTGATGCATTCCGTCCGTCAAATCAATGGGGCGAAGATTTAAGTCGGCGCTGTAGAAAAATCCGTTGCGCTCGTCCCACAAATTTTCGCCGATGATGCGCTTTAACTCGTTTGCTTTTTCGTTATAGACAGCGAATTTTTCCGTGAGGCCTAACCCGCGCGCGATTTCCGCCGTCGACTCAACCTCTTTGTACATCAAGCAGTTGAGGTATATCGTAGCCGAGCTCTTTTCGGGACGGTAAAATACGCACGGATCATTGTCGATACCGATGGCAACGTCGTTGAGCCAAAAGAACAAGCCCGATTCGTGACGGCAGTAGGTATAATAAAAGCCGACGAAGCGTTCCAAAAGCGAGAATTTATCGCGCAACCATTCATAATCGCCGTTTTGCTCGCAAACGAAAAGGGCGTGTTGCGCCAAGCAGGGCTTGTGCACGTTCATGTTTACGTTGGCATTGTAGCCGGGACTTGCAAATTTGGGGGTGATGAGAATGGGAATTCTGCCAAGCTCATCGACGCGGTCGAGGAAATTTAATATGCAACCTTTTTCGTATTCGCCGATGTCCTCGCTGGACGCGACTTCGCGCAACGCAATGTTTGTCGTCCAGCTATCCCAATCCCATAAGGATTCGTACACACTGCCCGGCACGATGTATTTGTAGTTCATAATCCCGTCCGCTTCGCGGAAGACTTTTTTGTAATTTTCTTTGACGTAATTTAAAATGAGCTCGCCATATTTTTCAATTTGATTGTCCATAATTGTCCTTTTTTCTTTTTTGCTATTTTAGGATAAGGATATTCTAACATAATTTATTGGCGCGTGTCAATGGGTGGGCATAAAAAGTTTTTTATAAAACCTTGCAAAACTGTACAAAAAATAGTTGACAAAAACTTGAAAACAGCTTATACTATATAAGCACTTTGACGAAAAACTAAAAAATGCACTGTTAGCTCAACTGGATAGAGCGTCGGTCTACGGAACCGAAGGCTAGGAGTTCGAACCTCTTACGGTGCACCATCAAAAGTATACAAACCTGTGCTAAAAAATAGC
>JAFTMQ010000026.1 GCA_017452305.1 Clostridia bacterium
AAGTTGTTGCGGAAGAAACCGCTCCCGTAGCGGAAGCACAGCCCGAAGCAGTTGCGGAAGAAACTGCTCCCGTAGCGGAAGCGCAACCCGAAGTTGTTGCGGAAGAAACCGCTCCCGTAGCGGAAGCGCAACCCGAAGTTGTTGCGGAAGAAACCGCTCCCGTATCGGAAGCGCAAGATCAAGAATAACACAAGGAGGATAAAATGAATAACGAACAAATTTTTCAAACAGTAAGATGTCCTCAATGTGGTAAATTAGTTAAGATTGCACTTGGTGATTACGCATTCCGTTGCGGCTCGTGCGGTTATATGTTCACGATTCAAGTCGAGCAAAAGCCCCTCGCGCAAGTAGAGGAAGCTACGGTAGAAACCGAAAACGACGTTTTGTTGAAGGTTGAACACCTTTGTCAATATTTCCGTATGGGCAATCGTGATTTAAAAGCCGTTGACGACGTTAGCTTTGACGTTAAAAAAGGCGAGGTTTTCGGCCTTGTTGGTGAGTCGGGCTGCGGTAAAACCACGACGGGTAGATCTATCATCAAGCTTTACGATATCACCTCGGGTAACGTCTATTTCAAAGGCGAAAGGGTGGGGGCAGGTACGCGTTCATATAAAGATGCGATTAAAAATGCCCGCCTTGTAGCCATGCAAAAAACGAAGGAATTAAAGGCTGCTTTGAAAGCGGATCCTAGCCGCGAAGAAGAAATCAAAGCCGAGCTTACGGCGTTGGAAGAAAATACGGCGGCTATCATTGCGGAAAACAAAAAACTTATCCGCGAAGCGCGTGGAAGTGATAGAGCGGTTAATAAAAAGCATTCGGAAAGACTTGTGCGAGAATTGGAAGCGGAGTACGCAAACAAGCTCGCCGCAGTAAAAGGCGACGAAGCAGCAACGAAGAAGTTGTTAAAAGAATTGGCGTCCAAACGCCGCGTTGCGAAGAGAAGCCGTTTGATTACGCAAATTCAAATGATCTTCCAAGATCCCATCGCTTCGCTTGACCCTCGTATGACGGTTCGCGAAATTATTGCAGAAGGCTTGATTATCAACGGTATTCGTGATAAAAAGTACATCGACGAAAAGGTGTACGAGATTTTGGAAATGGTTGGCTTGGTGCGTGAGCACGCCGACCGTTACCCTCACGAATTCTCGGGTGGGCACCGTCAACGTATCGGTATTGCGCGTGCAGTTATCATGCAACCTGAAATGATCATCGCGGACGAACCTATTTCCGCACTTGACGTTTCTATTCAAGCGCAGGTTATCAACCTTTTGAACGATTTGAGAGAACGTTTAGGACTTACCATTCTCTTCATCGCGCACGACTTGTCCGTCGTTAAATATTTCTCGGATAGAATCGGCGTTATGTACTTTGGTAAGATGGTAGAGCTCGCGTCCTCGGATGAATTGTTTAAGCATCCTTTGCATCCTTATACGCGCTCGTTGCTGTCGGCAATTCCTTTACCCGACCCTCATTACGAAAAGCAACGTACGAGAGTAACCTACAATCCCATCGCAGAGCACGATTATTCCAAGAATTTGCCTTCGATGCGTGAGGTTGCACCTGGTCACTTCGTATATTGTAACGATGAGGAAGAAGAAAAGTATAAGCAGATGCTTGAACAAGAAAACTAATAGCAAATAGGACGGTAAACGTAGTGTCAAGTAATAAAAAAACAATACTATTACAATTTTTAGTGTGCTTTTGCGTTGCGGTGGCACTCGTTTTCGTCACTCTCCTTATACAAGGTTTTTTTAAGGACACCTTAAAAGAGAATATGCACGTTCTTCACAATTCCTTCTTTTCCTCGGGCGCGTTAATGATGCTTTTTTCGGGCATGTTATTCGTAGCGGATGAAGGGGTGTTCCTCGGCATCGGTTATGCACTTGGCAGAGCGGCGAAAGCTTTGTTGCCTTTTTTAGGAAAGGACCACGAAACCTATGCGGAATATCGTGAGCGCAAGACGGGCAAAAAGAAGAAGAGTACCGGTAAGCTTACCCTTTTATTGACGGGCGCGGTATTGGTTATAGTGAGCGTCATATTTTTAATCATTTGGTTTAACGTATAAAAAATATATAAGGACAGAGCCGCCTCGCATACCGCGTGGGCGGTTTTTTTGTATTCTTTTAGTGCGAATACAAGTAAAAAAACACTTTTTTATATTAAAATTGTGTGGATTATGACAAACTTTCCAAAAAATTTGACAACAAAGAAAAATATAAATATGATATAATATACATCGTATAATAGCGATTTTACATTAAAAATCGCAAGGAGGAAAGATACAGAATGAAAAAACAGTATCAAGAAGTAGCTTGGGAAATTGTTCTCATCATTGAAGACACTGTTCGTTGCTCCAATACCTTTGACGTGGGTGACGACACGAATGAGGACATTTTCGGGTAAGGGAAAAGGAAAGGAGGAAAAGTTATGACAAAAATTACAAAGAAAATTGTTAGCTTGATTTTTGGCGCAATCGCTTTCGTTGCCTTTTCTTTTGGGCTCGTATTTACGATGCCTCAAATGAAGAAGGCGAAAGCCGACGACGTTGCAGTTACGTTCAGCGCAGCGTATCTTGAAGGATCTAATGGTGAAATAACTGGCTATTATCAAATCCGTATGGATACACAAGGCCAAACGTGGACGAACTCGCAGAATAGAAAAACTGTGGATGAATTAAGTCAATCGTATAGCAGTATTGTGGACTATACCACGATTAACGGCAGAACGTTGACGGAATGGCAAGAAGCGTGCACAAGCGAATTGCCTATTATCGTTACGTTGCAGCCCGCGGGCACGTTTAGCTTTATGCGTATTTGGCTTCCGTTAGACTTTATACAGCAAGACCAAATACGTTCCTTAGGTGTATTAGACGGTTGGGCGTATAATGATGGCGTAGCGAATTATACTATCGCGGAAACCACTTATTTGCGTGCAGGCGATACAATGGTGCTTGCAAGCAACTATGCGGTGGAAAATACGGAAAAGTTGACGTCTGAGAATGAGAATATCACCATCGGCGACGCTGTGCTTGCGCACCGTATGTATCATGATTCCAATTACACGAATAGAGGCGCGGATTCTTACATGGTGGATATTAACCTCGGCGGCTACACCTGTGGCGAATATGATGCTATGTATAATACGTATAAATATGTGCGCAACGCTATTTATATCAACGGCAAATCGATTGACGAATGGAACTCGCAAAAGATAGCGGAAGACGCTCGTTTTGGTGACATTTCGTCGTACACCTATTTCCCTCAAAACTCGACGACGGCCGGGCACCAAGAGGTGTTTGCGAAACCCGTCGGGCTTTGGGCTACGAGCACGGGGTTCCGCCTTTCTATTTACCAGGAATTGGTTGCAGACTGCGCAACGGTAGAAGTTACCATTGGCTCGGGTTGTTGGTTAGACGGCAAATTTATGGTTGCGGAAAGAGTATCGAGAACCGTTCTTACGCAAAACGTTGTCGATATTACGGATATGTTGACGTTCTTAGACAACTCCGTACATAATCCCGCGGATTGGGGTGAAACCAAATTGTATTTCATTCACACCAATAATACCGCGTGTTGGACGCAAGCGCCAAAAGGCGGTTGCTTGAATGAATACGACGCGTCAAACGCGGGCGGCGGTCAAATCCAAATGAAGTACGTTACCTTCAACGGTAGCACGCTTTGGGATATCAATAAGAATGATAACGGTTCGTATAATTCCACGCAAGGGAATATTGCAAACGGCGGCATTTATGCGCCTATTCTTGTTACGATGAGTTCCGAGCTTGGCTCTTCCTTAAAGCTTACGGTTCCCACCGCATTCACCAATGGAAAAGAGGGACACGAAGAAGTCGTAATTAAAAGAGGCTTCAACGTAAAAGAAGGGGATACTTCTTATTACGTTACGAGAGACGTTGTTTTCACCAACAATGGCACTACGGCTTGGACGAAGGAAATCAAAGCAGAGGAAATCGCAACCGAGGTTACGGGCATTATCACCAAAGCAAACCGTACGGACGGCGGCAATAACGAGAAATTTATTATTCTTGAACTTTCCAACAACGACTATGATAGCTGTAGCACGACAGCCATTGCCGATTTTAGCTCTTTGTATAATTATATTGATATAGGTGGTACGCTTTTTGCAAGTAAGCCCACAGAAGCTTATTACAATGTGTGGAACATTCAAGATACAATTTCGTTCCGTGTGCCCGATTTTGAACCTGCCGACGTTCAACAAATACCGTATATCACCGTTAAGGCAGGGGCAAAATTCCCTTCCTACAATACGCAAAACGGTGGGGCTCTCACCTATTTCGTGACGCAGGAAGATATTACGTTTATCCACGACGTTCCCAACGATACGTGGACGGTTGGCGCGCTTAGCGACGTAGAATATACCGTAACCTTTATGGTGGAAGATACTGTTTATCATACGGAAACGGTAAACGGTGGTGAGACGGTGAGCGCACCCACGGCGCCCGCCGATGCAGAAGATGATACGTATACGTACGCCTTCAAGCAATGGACGTTGGATGGTGCGGCGTATGACTTTAACGCGGCAGTTACGGGCAATATCACCCTTGTCGCAGAATTTACGGCTACGAAAAAGCCTAGCACGGTGGATATTACGTCGGGCCTTAAATTTACAGACCAAGGGTCGAACCTTGATGGAACGAGCGGGAACGAGACGTATTTAATTAGTACGTCGGTGCTTGCTTGGACGAATACTGGTACGGGCAGATTAAATAAGGATTATTCCAACGCATTAGATTATATTTACTTCAACGGTAGATCAATCGCGGAAATCAATGCGGAAAGCGATGACGCTTATGGCTCTACGTTCGGGACCATCGTGGATAATGGGGATTGTGCTCCTATCGCGGTACTTTACAATAAATTAAGCGATACCAGCAGTTACCTTCAAATTTGGGTACCGACGGGTTATCCTAATATAGGAAAAACGGCGGAAGAAAACCATCAGTCCATTGAAATTAAAGCAGGCTTTAGCATTACACAAGATGACGTAACCTATAAAGTAACGCAAGACGTAAAATGGGTAAACCTTAACAACGCCTGGGTGAACGCAAACGAAACGTTTTTTGAGGCAAGCGAAGTTACCATTGGCAATCTTCGTGTTGACGGTGAGGCGCAAGAGCTTTATAAAGTAGATATTACGTCGGACGCGTGGAATATTACCTGTAATTCTTTTGACTTTATGTACGCCGGAAATTATACGACGTATCGTAAATTCATCTTCATTAACGGCGTATCTATATACGATATCAATGCGAACACAGACGATAGCGAATACGTTTACAGCACGTCCCCGATGACGGGCAATGATGACACTTTGTTTGCGCATCCCGTTATCATTTACACAACAACAAATACGATTACCCTTTGGATGCATAAAAATTATATCAATAGCTTAGACGGGAAAATCGTTGTGACGCTTGGCGCGGGTTATTCGGCATATACGAACAATGCATATTTGGCAGAAAACGTAGATTACACTTTGAAATTCAAAGTTGAAATTGACGACGGCACCGAGACTTATGAAACGTATATGTTCCAAGGTTTGAAGACGGTTGCAAGCTTAGGTACGCCTACGAAAGCGATGACGTCCACGACGATGTATGCATTCGACGGCTGGTACGACGCGAATACGGACGCCAAGCTTTCCGCGGAAACGGTTATCACGGCGGATATGCGCATCGAAGCAAGATTTATCGAAACGACGGTAAACCTTATCGAAACGGATATTGAAACGGCAACCTTTGCAGTCAAAGATACAACTAATGAGGAAACCGGAGCAATTACGCATGATAGATGGTTCTACTTTACGCTTACCGAACACGACTATCCCGTGGCTGACGATACGTATAATTTTGGCGTTGAATATGTGAAGAGCCTCGGTATTTTCGAGAAGATTATTATAAAAGGCAGTATTTCGTTGGCTGGTACGACGGTAGAAGAAGCAACGCTTGCGGAAATTGGCGCGGCGAATGGCTACGGCGAAGCAGTATATATGAACATTTGGAATACTAACGATTATTTAGGTACGGTTGCATTCCGTGTTCATGGTGTTGAAACGATTACGGAAGTGATTGTAGAAGAAGGCGCGTTCTTCCCTTCCTATAATTACAAATCTGGCGCAGTGACAACGGAGACCTATTACGTTCTTAAAAAAGGGTTTACGGCGTTAAACAACAATGAAGATGGCTTACACGGTATGTTCGTTCCCGAAACAAAGGCGGATTACGACATTCAAATGGCAGAGGGCGCAGGCGTTCGTATTTCCTCGGGTAACGATTATACGACAAGTGGACTTCGTTTTGAAACCAAGATTTCCGAAGTGAGCGTGGAAGAGCTTCGGACGATAGCAGAAGATTATGCCGTTACCTTTGGTACGCTTATCGTTCCTAAGGACTATTTGATGGGCGGTTTGTTTACACACGAATGGTTGGACAACAATGGCTTGACGTATATTGATAAAGAATCTTCGGCTTGGTTAGACGATACTGGCTTTGAATTCCCCGTATATGAAGACGGTTATTATTCCTTCTTCTTATCTATCGTTAACTTGAAAGAAGCAAACTTGGATAGAGAATTTGTTGGCCTTGGCTACATTGCGATTGACTTTGATGAAGGGCGTACGTATATTTACGCATCCTACGATCCTACCAACGCACGTTCGGCTTCCTTTGTTGCCAATGCGGCAATTAACGACCGTAGCGACGTAAAGGTGGAAGGTGAATACGATTATGCGACGGATAACAACAACTATTCGCCTTATACAAAGGCAGAACTTACGTTCTTAGAAAATTATATTACTTGGTCAGACTCGGCTATTTCGGCGAATACTTTGGGTGATTTGTCGGTTAAGGGTGGCACGGCGACGATTGAGCCTTCCGTTCAAAAGCTTGCAGGCCCTTACGTTGAGCTTGTTTATACAACCAACGTAAACGTTTGGGGCGTATTCACTTATACGGACGGCACGAAGACTGTAAATGAAGATTTCTACTTGCAGGCAGGTACGACGCATCATAAGCAATTCCTTGATATTTTCCGTTACAACGGCGTTGGCTACGGTATGGATACAAGCAACTTGTCGATGACGTCTATCAAATTCACCAATGCGGAATTGGCAGACAGCAATGCGCCCGCGGGCGAAGTCAAGATTCTCGGTCTCTATTCGCAGAATAAGACGATAGAAACGGGCAATCAAGAGGTTTACGTTACGGTTGCACAAGAGGACGGCAGTGAAATGACGGTAGGCGCGCACCTCGGTCTTGGCGGCGCACTCACCTATCTTGCAAAATCGGGTATCTACGAAGGTAGAACGAGCAGCTTCTTCGGCAACGTAAAAATAAGCACGAGCACTAGTGATCTTAATGGTGGTTATTATGGCCACGCAACGAGCAGTAAGCCGCTTGATTATGCAGTTAACCTTATCAACAACTGGGATGCAGGCCGTCAAATTCAACAATCTTGGTATGCAGAAGTCGGCGGTACTGATGACGAACCCGTAGCAGGCCAAAACGGTTATACGCGTGCATTCTGTACGACGGAAAGCTCTTCCGGTAAGTACTGGCCGTATAACCCCGTACAAGCAGGCGACGTTGTAAGTAACCCCGGTCAAATTATCGACTATGAGGTAAACGAGGCAAAGGGCTACATCTACGTCAAAGCAAGAGCAATGGACTGGGCTAAGGGCAAAGGCAGTGATAACCTTTCCGGTACGGTAGAGGGCGGTGTTACCACCAAATCGTATATGGAAAACTACTATCGTTTGAATGCTGACGGCACGGTTGTTGTAAACAATAGCTTTATCGATTGGAACGGCTTCACCGATATGGATGATTGCGGTTGGGCTTCTACCGAGCTTCCCGCGGTATATCCCGTTCACACCTTGAACTATTACGTTTCCAATACGGATGGCGACGGTTCTTGGACGGATGGACTTGAATATAATAACGGACTGGGTAGTTGGACGAATACTTCAACGAGTATAAGACAAAACAAGGATTCGGCTACGACCAAAGTGGAAGAATGGTTTGCTTGGGCAAATGGCGGTGACGGTGATGCAATCGGTTTGGGTATGTATATCCCTAACGTATATAGTTTTACCTCGGGTAGAACAAATACTTCTATTGCGTATTCGACGTCTGCAAACAAGAATTCGAGCAGTAACCTTTTGAAGTCGAAAGGCTTGATGTCTAACATGCAACCTATTAAGTATGCATATCAAGGTGCTTACGTATCGAATACGAGCTACACGGCGCCTGGCGTTCAATTCCGTATGGAAGCTTACGTGCCTATCGAATATAGCTACGTGCTTTGCGTAAATACGGTTGACAATATCCGTTCTACCTTTAAGGGTATTAGGGATAGCGGTAAGGTTACCAATGCAGGCAACAGCTACGAAAAGGTTGGTCTTGACGCATGGGCACGCGCGGATAAGCAGTGGACCTGGTAAGCTTTACAGTCAAATAAGTTTGAAAAACTTAATAAAAAACAAAGGGGAGTACCGCAAGGTATTCCCTTTCGTTTTATTAAATACAAATCATCCATTATTTGCTAAAAATTTATCGATTTGAACGATTTAAAATTATAAAATCCTCTTGATATTTTCCCAAAAAAATGATAGAATATAAATAATGGACATTTATTGTCAATATTAGCCACAAAGGAGGCCGAACATGGCTCATTTGCAAGAAGCGGCTGTGCGTAAAATCAACGAAATCTGCGATAGATACGTCAATGATAAAACGCCGCTTATGATGATTCTTAGCGACATCCAAAAAGAATACGGATACATTCCCTTAGAGGTGCAAGAGCTCGTTTCTAAAAGAACGGGTATTTCCGTTGCGGAAATCTACGGCGTTGTAACCTTCTATTCTTTCTTCTCTTTGCAACCCAAGGGAAAATACGTCATCGGCGTATGTTTGGGTACGGCGTGTTACGTAAAGGGCGCACAACAAGTGCTTGATAAATTCTCGGAAATTATCGGCATTAAGCCCGGCGAAACGTCTGCGGACGGTTTGTTTACGCTCGACGCGCTTCGTTGTATCGGTGCGTGCGGCATTGCGCCCGCGGTTACCATCAACGGCAAAGTATATCCCAAGCTTACCGTGGACGCTGTGCCTAAGGTAATTGCAGAATACAAAGCAATGGAGGAAAACGCATAATGATTAAGAGTTTTGACGACCTTCAAAAGAAGTGCGCGCAATGCGCGTCCTGTCTTGACGCAAAATTTACGGGCGCGGACGGCAAAAGACATATCGTTCTTTGCGGCGGTACGGGCTGTTTGTCCTCTCGTTCCGATGAGATTACGGCGGAGCTTAACCGACTTGTAGAAGAGCATAACGCCCAAGATAAGGTAACCATCAACCAAGTTGGTTGTTTTGGTTTCTGTTCGCAAGGCCCGTTCGTAAAAATTTACCCCGAAGACACCCTTTACCGCCTTGTGCAGGTAGAGGACGTTGCGGAAATTTTTGAAAAGGACATTCTCGGCGGCGAAGTTATCGAAAGACTTTTGTACGTTGATCCCAACACCGAGCAAAAGGTAACCAAGCAAGAGGACATCAATTTCTATAAAAAGCAGGTTCGCGTTGCGTTGCACGGTTGCGGCAGTATCAACCCCGAGGACATCAACGAAAGCTTGGGGGCAGGCGCTTTCCAAGGCCTTGCACGCGCTTTGCAGATGTCGAGAGAGGACGTTATCAAGGAAGTGCTTGATTCCGGCCTTCGCGGCAGAGGTGGCGGTGGTTTCCCTACGGGTAGAAAGTGGCAATTTGCCTACGCACAGCCCGAAGGGGAAAAGTACGTTGTATGTAACGGCGACGAGGGCGACCCCGGCGCGTTCATGGACCGTTCTATTTTGGAAGGTAACCCCTTGGCGGTTATCGAGGGTATGATGATTGCAGGTTACGCAATCGGCGCGCAAAACGGCTATTTCTACGTTCGTGCGGAATATCCTATCGCCGTGAATAGATTGAAATTGGCGATTAGTCAAGCGGAAGAGCTTGGCTTGCTTGGCGATAATATTTTGGGCACGGATTTCTCGTTTAGAGTGCACATTCGTCTCGGCGCAGGCGCGTTCGTTTGTGGTGAAGAAACGGCGCTTTTGAACTCTATCGAGGGACAACGCGGTATGCCTCGCACCCGTCCCCCGTTCCCCGCAGTAAAGGGGCTTTGGGAAAAGCCTACCATCGTAAACAACGTAGAATCCTTGGCTTGCGTGCCGTATATTTTGCGTGAGGGCGCAGCTGCGTTCTCTAAACACGGCACGGAGCGTTCCAAGGGCACGAAGGTTTTTGCACTCGGTGGCAAGATTAACAACGTCGGCTTGGTGGAAATTCCTATGGGTACGACCTTGCGCGAACTTATTTACGATATCGGTGGCGGTATTCCTAACGGCAAAAAGTTCAAGGCAATCCAAACGGGCGGCCCTTCGGGCGGTTGCTTGACGGAAGAGGACCTCGACGCGGAAATCGACTTCGACAACCTCGTTGCAAGAGGCTCGATGATGGGCTCGGGCGGCGCTATCGTCATGGACGAAGATAACTGTATGGTTGACGTTGCAAAATTCTATATGGAATTTATCTGCGACGAATCCTGCGGTAAATGCACCCCTTGCAGAATCGGCACGAAGAGAATGCTCGAAATTTTGACGCGTATCACCGACGGCAAGGCAACCTTGAAGGATTTGGACGAGTTGGAAGAATTGGCAAACAGCATTAAGAGCAACTCTCTTTGCGGTCTTGGTCAAACGGCGCCCAACCCCGTACTTTCCACCCTCAAACATTTCCGTGACGAATACGTCGCGCATATCGTTGACAAGAAATGCCCCGCGCATATCTGTAAAAACCTTATGCAGTACGAAATTGTTAAAGATAAGTGTTTTGGTTGCGGTATGTGCGTAAGAGCTTGTCCCGCAAACGCATTTATCAAGACGGATTACGTCGCACCCGGCAAAAAATTGCCCGCATACACCATCGACCAAGACAAGTGTATCAAGTGCGGTATGTGTATTGCATCTTGTAAATTCAAGGCAATTATTAAGAAGTAAGGAGGAATGAACTATGGCGAAAGTTAATATTAAAATCGAAGGCATTCCTTTTGAAGTAGAAGCTGGTTTGACCATTTTGGAAGCGGCAAAGGCTTGCGGATTTGAAATTCCGTCCCTTTGCGCATTCAATCACGGCGAATGTTCCAAAGGCTCCTGCCGCGTATGTCTTGTAGAGGCAACGGGCGCAAGAGGCTTGGTTGCGTCCTGCGTTTATCCCGTCGCAGAGGGTATGGAAATTACCATTTCTTCCCCCAAAGCAACGGCGGCAAGAAGAACGTCGGTAGAGCTTCTTCTTTCTAATCACAACAAAAATTGTCAACAATGCGAAAAGAACGGCAATTGCGAGCTTTTGCACGTAGCGAAAATCACGGGCGCACGCGACGATATGTATCAAGGCGAACAAACGCCCACGACGCTCGATAAAATCAGCCCGTCTATCGTTAGAGATACGTCCAAATGTATCCTTTGCGGTAGATGCGTAGAAAGATGCAAAAACGCGCACGGCTTGGGTATTCTCGGCTTTGAAAAGCGTGGTTTCAACACCATCGTTGCCCCCGCGGAAAATAGAAGCTTTGCGGCTTCGCCTTGTATTCTTTGCGGTCAATGCGTAAGCGTATGTCCTACGGGCGCGCTTATGGAAGTTTCCGAAATCGACAAGGTCGATGAGGCGATGAAAGCGGGCAAGTACGTCGTTGTACAAACCGCTCCTGCTGTTAGAGCGGCACTCGGCGAAGAATTTGGTATGCCCATTGGCTCGCTTGTTACGGGCAAAATGGTTTCCGCACTCAAACGCCTTGGCTTTAAAAAGGTGTTCGATACGAACTTCGCGGCGGACCTCACCATTATGGAAGAAGCGACGGAATTGCTTGGCAGAATTCAAAACGGCGGCAAGCTCCCGATGATTACTTCCTGCTCGCCCGGTTGGGTGAATTACGCGGAATATAACTACGGCGATTTGCTTGGGCATTTGTCGTCTTGTAAATCCCCGCACGAGATGTTCGGCGCGATTTTGAAGAGCTATTATTGCGAAAAGAACAGCATTGATCCCAAGGATATGTTCGTGGTTTCCATTATGCCTTGTACGGCAAAGAAATACGAAAAGGAGCGTCCCGAGCTTTCCGTAAACGGTTTGCAAGAAGTGGATGCGGTACTCACGACGAGAGAGCTTGGTAAGCTTATTAAGCGTTCGGGTATCAATTTCGTGACATTGCCCGATATCGATTTCGATAACGATATCGTGGGCGATTACACGGGCGCAGGCGTTATTTTCGGTAC
>JAFTMQ010000027.1 GCA_017452305.1 Clostridia bacterium
CCCCATTTTCTAAACAAAAAGAAACTTTACATTCCACAACTTGTTGAGGCATTTTTACCCCCGCATAATAAACAAGCTTCTTTCTTTCGACAACCCGCGCTTGGTGAAATTCGTATTCAGGTTCTTTTTCGTATTCTTCTTCCACTTTTTGTCTGCGCAAACGTTCTTTCTCTTTGTCTTTCCGCACCGTTAAAATAATAGCGATTGTAACCACAATTATTGTGATAATAGTAAACAATCCCCAAATTTCGCCTTCTGTCATTTGCGTGCTCCGTGAAAAAATAAAAAGCCGTCGTGCTTTGGAAAACACAACAACCAAAAAGTCGGCTTTTAAACCACCAAAACAAACTAACATTTGTTGCGCTTTGTAACGGAACGCAATCCCGTACAAGACTACTTGTTGCCTTTCGCCCTGTCGGCTGTAAAGGTGATATCTTTTACGCGCCCCCTTCTTCCTTTCACCAAAACGGAATTTCTCTGTGCGGTTCTTCGTAAAAGCGTTGTCCTTTTTTAAACGCCTTTTCTATTCATTTGTTATAGTATAACAAAGTTTTTCGTGTTTGTAAAGCGAATTTTCGCTATTTAGCCAAAAATCCCCTTACGTTTTTCAATGGACAGCACTTGCATATCCGTATCCTTGAAAACGGATTGCAGGCTTTCGTCGGAAACGGAGTCCGCCACGTCCACGAAAATGATATTTTTTTTGAAGTTCGCCTTTGCCGCGCGCACGCCGTCGAGTAAGGACAGCCGCACCGCCATTTGTTTGGCGCAAGCTTCGCAACAAAGGTCGTTGACTTTAATTACTTTTTTCATAGATTTTCATTCACCTAACGGCGCGTTTAACAACTCGATTATATCTTCCCTTGTAGGCAAGGTAACAATCCGCTTGTCTTTTAGGTACAAAACGATAATCGTTTTCCGCGCGTCCATCTTTTGAATATCTGATTTATCAAAGCGGAACACGTATTCGTCGGCGCGGCGAATAAGCTTAAAAGTATTCCCCGTTCTTTCAAGCGCGTACTCTATTCTACCGTCCTTAACGCACTTTAAAAAGTCGGCATACATCAACTTTTTTAAGCTAAGAAATAAGGCGATATACAGTGCAAGAAAAACTACGGCTAACGCCAGCGCGGAATAGCCCATTATCAAGCCTTCCTTATCCCAGCTAATATGCCCCATAACGATTAAGAAAAGCGCGATAGGAAAAGCAATAGCAGAAATAATCACGCAAGGCTTCCCCCTCGACCAAGTCAATTCGTTAAGCCGTTTTTTAATATCCGTTTGGTACTGTGCATATTCAATGATTTGGTTCATATACACCCCCACGCTTTAAAGTAAGCACTCGTTATTCGTGCCGTAGAAAATATCCTCGCGGTTTGCAAGCGTTTTGCAAAGATTTTCAAAGCGTTGCCAACGGCTTTCGTCGTAATCCAACTCGTAGCTGTGTCCCCAAATATACAAAAGCTGCGGCTCGTCCGTTTGCAAATTTAAAAATTCCTCTACCACCGCTTCCGTTTTTTTATCCAAAAAATGCAAGGTAGGATTAAAACGAAGCAAATTCCCTTTTTGCAAATCAAAGGTGTAGGTTGACGTAATCGTTCTCGCATACGCAATCGGCGTATTGTTTTTAATGAGCGCCGCAACCCGTTCGTCGTTGTTTACGCCGCCGCAAGGATACGCCATACCGATAACGGGATAACCGCAAAGCGCGGAAAGCGCCTTTCTATCCTCGTCAACCTGACGAATGACCGTTTCATCGTCCAACGTAGTCAAATTCGGGTGGGTAAGGGTATGTACGGCAACCTCGTGCCCTGCATAAATGCTTTTCACCTGCGATGCTTTGAGAATAACGCGAGGAATATCCCCCACGTCCGTCTTCCAAAAATCGCCCGGCAAGCCCAATTTTGCGGAATTGAGATTAAACGTCCCCTTTAAATTATATTTATTGAGAATTTCGATAAGACGAATATCCTGCGTTACGCCGTCGTCAAAGCTGAACGTAACGGCTTTTTTCTTTCCGTTCCACATAATACTCCTTTAAACACAACAAACGTGGATATGCGAGCCACCGCAACTCGTCGAAAGTCGCCCATACAAGCGCAACGCTCATATAAAGAACGAGGGCAAGTAGTAAGATTGGGTCAAGGCTCAGCCTTGCGACGTAGATAAATGCTTTTTCCGTTACGGCGAAACTCTGTTAATGTCGCGAGGGAACATAGTAGCCTCACGCACGTTCTTTGCGCCGAGCAGGTGCATCGTCAATCTTTCCAAGCCTAAACCCAAACCGCCGTGAGGGGGCGCGCCGTACTTGTGGAGCATAAGGTAGGTTGCGAATTGTTCGGGGTCCATACCAAGCTTAACCATCTTTTCCACCTGCGCGTTGTAATCGTGAATACGTTGACCGCCCGACGTGATTTCAAGCCCTCTAAACAACAAGTCGAAGGACAAGGTGTATTCGGGGTCTGCGGGGTCGTCCATCGTGTAGAAAGGACGCTTTTTGGACGGATAGTGCGTGATGAAAATGAAGTCGGAATTAAACTGCTTTTTCGCGTACTTGCCAAGGAGCTGTTCTTCCTCGGGGTCAAAATCCTTCATATCGCTCGGCTTGTACTTAAATTGCTTCATCAAGATTTCCTTTGCGTCCATAAATTTGAGGACGGGGATTTCCTTGATTTCGGGAATGTCGATGTGCAACAATTCCACTTCGTTTTTGTATTCCGTCTTCAAAAGGTTCATGATATATTTCAGCACGCCTGCTTCCATGTTCATAATGTCTTCAAAGCTGTCGATGAAGCCCATTTCAAAGTCCATGGAAATATATTCGTTCAAGTGGCGGCTCGTATCGTGGTGTTCCGCACGGAATACGGGCGCAATTTCAAATACGCGTTCGTAAACGGCAACGAGCGCCTGCTTATAAAGCTGAGGCGATTGCGCAAGGTAAACCTGCTTGCCAAAATAATCGAGCTTAAACACGTTCGTGCCGCCCTCTGCGCCCGCAAAGTTGATTTTCGGGGAACGGATTTCCGTAAAGCCCTGCGAGGACAAAAATTCGCGGAAGCCGCGCGCAATACCCTCTTGAAGCTTGAAGATAGCGCGTTCCTTGGGATTACGCAAGGTTACGGGACGATAGTCGAGCTTGGTGGACAAATCGCAGTTTACCTGCTTTTTGGTGATAACCACGGGGGGAATATCCGCAGGGTGGGACAAAAGCTCGATGTTATGGATTTGCACTTCATAACGCTTGCCGCCGTCTCTCGTTTCGCCCGCTACGACCTTACCCGTAATTTTTGCCGCACATTCTTCCTTGACGTCCTCGCCCATGCGGTAATCGGAAAATTCCGGGGAATAAACGCACTGCACGGTATCGCGCGCCGTGCGCAAAATAACGAAGGCAAAATCCGACATCATACGAATGTTGTGGATTGTGCCTTTGATGGTAACTACTTGATTTTCATACTTCTCGAAATCGGCATACGCTACGGTATCCATTTTCGTTTCGCCTGTGATAAACATATCTTTTATTAAACCTCTCGTTTCGGTAAAAATTTTTTTACCTTTTTTTACGATACTATTTTAATCCGTTTGACAAAAAAAAGCAAGAATTTTATAATACATTTATAAACTTTTTCCAAAATAGGAGCGAAAATTATATGCGCGTACTTGCAATTAACGATATTTCTTGCGTCGGAAAGTGTTCTTTGACCGTCGCTTTGCCTATCATTTCCGCGTGCGGTGTGGAATGCAGCGTTCTGCCCACCACCATTTTATCTACGCACACGGGCGGTTTTACGGGTTATACCTTCCACGATTTGACGGACGAAATCCCCGCCATTTTAAAGCATTGGGAAACGCTTGGTTTGAAGTTCGATTATATTTGCAGCGGATATTTGGGAAGCATATCCCAAATAGAGCTTGTGTTGGAAATCAAAAAACGCTTTTTGGCGGACGGCGGAAAATTTATCGTCGATCCCGTAATGGGCGACAGCGGAAAATTGTACGCAGGCTTTACGCCCGACTACGTAGAAAAAATGCGCGGGCTTTGCCGCGAGGCGGATTACATCTTGCCCAACGACACGGAAGCGTGTTATTTAGCGGATATGTCTTATCCCCTCAACCGACAAACCGCCGTTTCCGCATTGGAAAAGTTGAAAACGCTTTGCAATCAACCTATCCTCACCGGCATTACAGAAAATAATCGCATTTTTGTATATTACGCCGACAAAGACGGGAATGTTTGCCATTATGAACACGAAAACGTAAGCGGGTTCTACCACGGTGCAGGCGACGTGTTTGCGTCCGCATTTATCGGTTGCTTGGCGCGCGGAACGTCGGAAAAGCAAGCCATAGAGCTTTCTTCCGATTTCGTTACGGCATCTATCCGCAGAACAGCAATCGAAGTAGCGGACAGACGGTACGGCTTGGCGTTTGAGGCGGAAATTTTTGGATTTTTACAAGCTTTGCACAGCGAAATAAACGGATAAAAATTCCTCTTTCATTCCGTTGACAAAGGCAAGCAAAAAGAATATAATAAAATAAATCTGCGGTGTACGGAGTTCGGCTATAAACGGAATCCACATTATTTATTAGGGAGCGGTTATTCGTGACGATAGGCAAGGTCTGTTTTACGGAAAGTCTGACGCGTCAAGATGCGGCACCCACCTGCTTGAAGCGGGTTCACCCTTATGTCGAGGTGCGGCACAGGCGGATTTCCTTGCAAATACCCTCTTTGAGGTGCAAAACAACGGGCAATTTTGCCCGTTGTTTTTATTTTCAACGCATACCTGCCCCGCCCATTTTTGTTTTTTATCCAAGAATAAGCAAGCATAGATTATAAATAAAATCGGTAAGCGCCGCCACAAATAAAATACTTGCAATAATTACGGCAGGTTTTGTTTTTGCCGATTGAAAAAAGTTACGCATCGGCAGGAAAAATATCCGCATAAACAACGTCAACGCCACCGCCCAAGCAAGGGATATCGGCAGGCTAACGTACCCAAATAAATTCAAGGGACGATTAGAATAATTCCAAAGCCGAACGCCGTAAACTTCATAGTAGAAAAGCCCAACGATAAGTTCCGCAATCGTGGGCAATAAAAACGCAAAAATTAAGTACAGCGCGTACCGCCAAAAGGCGGGTTTTATCCGTTTCAACGCGTACCTGCCCCTATGCGGCGTGCCAAAAAGGTAAAAAGCAAGCATTATCGTTATGCCATATATAGGACATATCGGCAGGCTTAAAAATCCCCTATCCGCAAACTTTTTGTACGCAAAAAGCATAAACAGCATTTCCCAAAGCCAGCCCAAAAAGGACAGCCAAACGCACAAAAGCCAATCCTTGGCAAGCGCCGTCCAAAATTGTGTTCTCTTTTCTTTCCTCGCCCTATTCATAACGGCATAAGTATTGACACCTTTCCGCCAAAATATCCCAAGAAAGCAAAGAAAAACCGAGCGAATTGTCTCGCTCGGTAATTTTTTTCGTTATTTCACGATTTCCACGCCGTCGGGTGCGTCAATTTCCGTCTTCACGTTTCCGTCGCTTTGCAAAGTATGTTCTACGGTAAGAATACCGTTCGCAACGGGATATTTAATTTTGAGGTGTTTCAATCCACTCAATTTCGGCTCGATGCGGAACTTTTTCATGCCCACGCCAACGGGGTGAATACCCGCCACCGTTTCCGCAAGGTAGGGAATAACGCCTGCCGACCAACCGTGGCAGAAGCTATGTCTAAACCCAGTATAGCAGAACGCGCCCTTGTCGCCGTGGATATCCACCTTGCCCTCTTGCGGAAGCTCGTCAATTCTGCCGCAGTTTTCAAGCCACGCCAAATCAAAATCTTCCCAAAACGAGGTTGCGCCGACGGAGAGCATACCGCCGTAATATTCCTTCATCATCGCAAGTGCCGCGTCGTATTCGCCATACTTTGCCACCGCCGTCAAAATGGGATAGGACATAAAGGTGGAAAGCCCCTTTGCGCCGCCGCGAAGAAGCACCTCTTTATTATTGGCGGAAGCGTCGCCCGCCCAAACGCCGAGCCCTGCAATTTGCTTGTACATAAGCACCGTTTGTTGCTTTTTATCCAAACGACGGATAATATCGTAGCAAAGGGAATTATCCTCACCGCACACCGCCAAGAAATTCGCCGTCTTTTGCATGGCTATCTTTGTAAGGTACGCAACGCCCGCATGCGAATCGGATTTTTTCTCGTGGTGGAGTTCCTTGGTTTCAACCTCGTGGAAGCAAGACGGCCAATCGATAAAATCCCAAGAATAGGTAGTTTCGCCGTCCTCTTTTACATGGTCGGAAATTTGCTTTACAAGCCCCTTGATATAGGGCAGGTACGCGATGAACGGCGTTTTATCCCCCTTTATCGCATATTCGTCAGCGAGGATAATCAACCACCAAAGCGAGTAGGCGGGGATATTGTTCATCCACGTAGAGAGGGGGGTTTGCGAATGCACGAACGCCAAGGAATTTTCCGTTTCGGGCAAGTCGCCAAACAGACATTGCGCCGCGCGCATTTCGGGATACAAGTCCCCTATCCAAACAAGTCGGTCGCGCTTGATACCGTCCCAAAAATAGCCGTTTTGCAAGCAAAGACGAATGGTACGCGCCGCCGTCGTCCAAATTTCGTTGACGAGCGGATCGTCGCATTCAAAGCTGCCAAGCTCCTCGCGTGTGTCCGTGTCCACAGCCGCCGCGATACTTTTAATCATCAATTTCGTGCCCTCTTCTAAGCCGTCTAAACGCACGAAACGGAAGCCCGTCTGCCCAAAAGTCATATCCGAATATCTTACCAAATTCGTCTTAATATCGCGCAAGGAATGATCGTTGGTAGCAAAACCAAGTCCACTGCCAAGCTCCGCGCAAGTTTCGCTTACCGATTCGCCAAAGCGCAAACGAATACTGTTGTGTGCGTTTACGTCGTACGTCAAAATGCGCGCGCCGCCCGAAAGCTCTTCGCCATAATCCAAAATTACGTAAGAATTTGATTTAAAGGTTGCAACGTCCGTTTCCGCAAGCCCGATTTGCAAGGTTTTTTCTCTCACCAGAGACTCCACGTTTTCCACGTTTTGCGAAGCAACGATACGTTTGGGGAAAATGTATTTCATAATATCTCTCCAATAAAATTATTACCTTAATTATTATAATATAAATAGCTTAGTCCGTCAAGAGTTTTGGCAAAAATTGTTTAGAAAAAAGAAAAAAGGCGCACCCAAAGGTACGCCTTACAGCCTGTATAAAATTATTCCATTGACGGCGATTGGACTTGGTCTGCCGCAGGTGCGTTGATAACAACCGTCGATTGCGAGAAGCTCGAAATCGTCAAATCTGCGCTAACTACCAAGTAATCGTAGCCTTGAAGGGTATGCGTAACTCCCGTTTCCCCATATTCCGTCATAAAGTTGCCGCCTCGAATATCCAAATCGATGGAAAGGTAAAGCTTTTCAAGCGCGTCGCCCGCCGCGTTGAGCTGCAAGCCCGTGTCAATGCTAATTTCATTGAATTGCGTGCCGAGGAAAGTAGGCAACTCAATTTCCAATTCTGCAAGGGTTACACCCATCAAAGCTTCTACCATCGCAATCGCTTCGCTTGCATAATCGGTGGGCACAACTTCTTCCGCTTCCGTATCCGTCGTCGCAGGCTCGATATATTCGCCCTCGCCGTTCATCTCTTCAACGATCATATTGACAACTTGACCAAGCGTCATCATACCGAATTGTGCTTTGAGGCTTTCAATCTTGAACGCTTTCATTTGCACGAAATATTCCGCGGGCATACCTGCTTCCGTGAGGATAATCGTCAAAACTTCCGAGTTTACGATTGCGTCGTAAATGCCTTGCAAGGACGTATCTTTCTTTGCAAGCTCTGCGTCGATTTCCGTCAAAGCCTGCGTGACCGTCTTATCTTTGTATTCTTTCACCTTCGCAAGAATGCTTTCCACGGTAACGTTATCGGTGATTTCCGCAAGCACTTTATTGATAACGCCGCCGAGCGTATCCTTGCTTTCGTCAATGCCTTCAACAAACGCGACCACTTCGTTGAAGTCGGGCGCAAGGTCTGCCGACCAAGACACCTTACCGCCAGCAACCTCGTCGTTGAAGAATTTTTCCGTGATAATTTCTTGCGCGCCGCCCAAAAGCTGTGCGCCGAATTCCTTAATTTCCTTCGCGTTCAAAAGAGAATTGACAAACGCGCTGTCGATGGGGGGCATTTCTTCGGGCAGCGTAATTTCCGCTTTCGTCCAAAGCCCTTTTTGCTCTTCCTTTTCCGCGTCCGTCATCGCGCTCGAAATCATGTAAGTACGGTCATACGAATACCCGTCTTTCACGATAACTTCCACCACCGATTGATAAACGACTTCCGTCTCGCCGAATTCAACTTCAATCTCTTCAGATTTCGCCGTCATCGACAAAGCCACGTTGTTTTCGCCGTCTTGGGTGAGCGTAACGTCCAAGTAGAATGTCATCTTCGTTTCTTCCGTTTGCGCGGGATCAACCGACGTAGTCCCCTCGATAAAATCTTCCTCTTTAACGTTGACGTTTACCTTGCCCGAAACGTTAAAGCTCTTTACAGTTTCCAACGTATCGGAAACGGTCTCCACGTATTTCTTTGCGGAGGCTTGCGCCTTTTCGCGACGCGTGGCTTCGGAATTTTCGCCTTCCTCGCCGCAACCCGCAAATACGCCCAAAGACATCACTGTGCAAAGAGCCAAGCAAGCTGTTTTTTTCCAAATTTTCATAAATGAAAACCTCCTTTTTCTTTCATCATATCACAGCATTTATATTTTGTCAATACCTTTTCAAAAAAAATATTGGATTTTTCGTCTATTTCCACGTTAAACGCGTACAGGGGTGGGAGAGTTTTCCACACGCGC
>JAFTMQ010000028.1 GCA_017452305.1 Clostridia bacterium
ATAAGACGGAAGAGGATTTGACGCTTGGCGATTTGACGGTTACTTACTTAAAAGAGGTTAAGACGTACACCGTAAACTTCGTAGGGGTTGACGGTATCGCGCCTATTACCTATACGGCGTAGGAAATGGCAAGCGTTACCTTCCCCGCAGCGCCCGAAGCGGAAGGTTATATTGTTTCTTGGGATAAGACGGAAGAAGATTTGACGTTTGGCGATTTGACGGTTACTTACGTAAAAACGGCAATCGAATACACGATTACGTTCGTTGGCGTTGAGGGTGTTGAACCCATCACGTTCACGATTGAAACGTTGGGCGAAGTGGCTATCCCCGAAGCACCCGCAGAAGACGGGTATATTACCGGTTGGGATAAATCCATCGCGGACGTTGATTTGTCGGATGTCACCTTCACCTACTTCAAGATGACGGAAAGAGAATATTACAGCCGTGATATTCAAGGCGCTTCGATGGCGTCCCTTATTAAGCCGAATTGGGAAGGCAACACGGTTGTTTGGGACGAAACGGAAAAAGCATACCACTTAATCAACGACTGCAAAGATGAAGACGACAAGAGAGGTTTCACGCTTGACGTTGAGTACCTTGCGAAAATCGTTGAAATCGGCGCGAAAACGCTTTCCTTTAAAGTTAAGGTTGACGATGTTAATGCAGGCGCGACGATTTACCGTGGTTTCTTCCCGAATTGGTGGGGCACTCCCAACGTGGATTTCTGGCAGATTTCTGGGTCCGCCGATTACGCGAACGTAATCATCGACGTGCAGAATCTTCCTAAGACCGAAGACGGTGCGTTGAAGGCGATATTCTTGCTTGCCGATAAGTGCGGTATGTATATTAAGGATATTGAAGTTTGGGCGCCTGATTACAATAATTTGACAAAGAAAGATATTGAAAAAGGGTTTACGCCTAACCATCAAAATAGCTACGTAGCTTGGGATGAAACGGAAGGTGCTTGGTTGTTTAAGAACGGCGCAGTAAACGGGGATAACTCCCGTGCATTCTTGATGGATCAAGAGATGTATAACGCATTGAAGTCGGTTGCATCCAGCATCACCTTCAAGGTAAAATTCGTTGGTGAAAGATATGTTGAAGGCGCTGACAATTCGTTGTACGTAAGCTTCGCTTCGCGTAGCGTGAACAATTGGGATAACTGGTGGGGACCTCATCAAGGCGTTGTTTATGAGGCCGACGTTTATAAAAACGTAAGCGTGAATTTCCACGCAGACGCAGATAGAAGCTTGTTCTTCCTCTGCGCAAGCGGTAGCTTCTACATTAAAGATATCAAAATTCTTCCCAAGACGGAAACCCTTATGCACGAATATGTTTTAGACGGCGTAACCAACGGCCCTACGGACGTTAAAGCAGGCGGTCTTGGCGCATTCGTACCTGCTAACTATGCAATCGTTAATGATGCACCCGAAGGCGTTAACGGCACGGCGGTTAAACTTTCCAACGTTGGTTTGTATCAAGCAGGCGCAGTTGCGTTCAACGACGGCTTTGCGGGTGAAATCACCGAGGAGACGTATATCAAAATTAGAATTTATACGGCGGATAACGAGGATCCTACTTGGCAAATTTGGTTGTATCACACCGATTATGATGGACACGGCGGCGAAGGTGCGATTGACCAAATAAATATTGCTATGAATGGTTGGGTGGAAATTAAGGTTAAGGCTATGCCTTATCTTAAAGACGGCAAGTTGACGGGCTTCCAATTCGGTTTCTTCGGCTTTAGCAACGGTCCTCTTGACGCTTTCTACGTGGATTCCATTACGCTTGTAAGCTCCGCTGCGATTTCCGTAGTGAAATAATTGTTGCATATTAGCAGTACGTATTTGGCGGGTTTTAAATTCCGCCATAACGATTAGGGTATAACAAAAACATGGGTTGTCGCAAGAGGGCGAATCGTTCTCTTGCGATGGCCTAAAAAATAAAAAAGGACTGTGTTTTATGAAAAGACGGTTTTTAATCGGTTTAATGACAATCTGCTCTCTTTGTATTGGCTTTGCCGCTTGCGACGGGGCGAAGAACGAAGCAAAGGAAAATCGTTACGTGATAGACGGCGTAACGGATATCGCGCTTTCGGTAGAGCAGACGGAATGTGACTTTTTAAAAGGTATTGTCGGTTGGGCAGGCGAAACGCTGAAAGACGTAGAGGTGGACGCTTCTTCCGTACAATTTGGTAAGGTCGGCGAATACGAAATTACGTATAGCTTGGAAGACGTAACGCAAACGGCTACGGTAAGAATATACGGCGCGCCCGAAATTCTCGGCGAAGAGAGATACGAGACGCATTATGAAGCAAACCTCGATGCCTTTGCCGGACTTGTCGGCAAGGATAGCTTTGGCGCGGAGCTTGAAATTACCACCAACCATGAATTTGAAAAAGACGCCTTTGGACGAATTCTCTACGGTGACCACTTCTTCCGTTACTATGTAACGGACGCGGCGGGCAACACGTCGTATTTCGATAGAACCTACACGGTAAAAGCGCCTGTGGGCTATGAATTTAGCGACGTTGTCATCACAGAGGGAAAGCCCGAGGCTACCATAAATATTGAGGGTAAAGTTCTTCAAAACGTAATTTACAACGGCGAGATTGTTCCCGCGGGGTTGTATAACGTAGAGGACGACGTATTGGATATGACCAAGCTTGCCATCGAGCTTGGCAAGGGGCAACACGTGTGCGAATTGTCTTTTGAGGGCGGATACGCAAACGTGGTGCTTGATATGCAAATTACCGCGCAACAATATTATGCAAGACCGATTGTAGGCGAAGAGATGGTAAAAATTTTCTGCGTTTACGAGGGCGGTGCAGCGGCAAACAATCACGTTGTTTGGGATGAACAAGAACAAGCCTTCCATTTTGTAAATAACGTAAAAGCGGAAGATGATAGACGTGGCTTCTATATCGACCCTGAATTTTTCAACGCGTTGATTAAGAAAGGCAAAGTGCAAAGCATGACCTTTGAAATGAAGTTTGAAGTCCAAGACAATAGCAACGTGCAGTTTTATCAAGGCTTTATCCCTGAATGGTGGGATAATTCTTGGACAAAAATGCAGTTAAAGGGCTTTAAAGAGGGGTATCAAACGGTAAGCGTGGATTTTGCTAAGGCAGATATGGTTGGCGATCAATACAAGACGTTGTTTATGCTTGCAACCATAGGCGGCTTCTATATCAAAAATATCCAATTACAGCACGAGGTTGTTTACGCACCCACGAAAGTTTACGATGCGGACGGCACAAACAGCTCGTTACAGCCGATTTCTCTCTCGGAAGCGAATTCGATTTCGGAAGGCTTTTATTCGGTTGTTGACAGCACCGCGGAAAACGTGCCTAGCGGCATAGAGGGTAGCGCATTTAAAATTAATGCGGCGGCTATTCCCTTGTATTCAGGCAACACGATCAGCGTTGCGGAAGACGTTACGGTGGACGCGCAAGACGCTTTGATTTCTATTCGTCTTTATATTAAGGCGAGCGGTAATACGACGGCGGAATGGTTCTTGTATAATCCTACGTGTGCGGATAAAGCAGGGGTAGCTTTATTGGACGATATAAAGGGCATTAAAACGAACGAATGGGTAGAGATTAGGGTAAGAGCCAAAGATTATTTGGTAGACGGAAAATTCGTCGGTTTTCAATTCATAAATTGTACGCCCAACCTTTCGGAAATCTACGTGGATAGCGTTTCGATTTTGAATGTTGTAAAAGGAGAATGATAAAAATGAAGAAGTTTTTAATTTTTCTTGCAGCTTTAAGTATGTCCATTATGCTGTTCGGGTGCGGCGCAGGACAATCGAATACGAACGACAGACCGCAAGAGGACGCACAAGCCATCTCTTTCACCGAAGATAACGTATCGTTGGAGCTTTACGAGAGCGTGGCGCTTGTCCTTCAAAATGCAGAGGGGAAGACGTTGACTTGGCGTTCTGCAAATCCCGAAAGATTGACCGTGGACGAAAACGGCGTTGTGTTTGCAAAGATGGCGGGTACGGTAACCGTATACGTCAGCGACGGCGAAAAAGAAACGTCTTGCACGGTGACGATTATAGACAGTGGTTATATTCCTTTGTTGCAGATCGACCTGCCCGAAACGGTACAAATCCTTAAAGGGGATACGTTCATGCTGATGCCCTACGTTACGTACAACGGCGTGAAATACACCAATGCGGAATTTAATTACTCGGCAACGGGTAGCGTATCCGTTGCGGAAACGGGTGAAATCACGGCAAATTCCGTAGGCACGGGCGTTGTTAGTATTACGGCAACGTGGCATGGTATTCAATGGGAAACCCTGCATATGGAAATTCAAGTATCTGTAATAGAATAAAAAGGCAATAGGAAGCTCCCCGCACGCGATAGTAAGCGGGGAGCTTTTTTATAAAATAAAGGGGGGCAGGTACGCGTTGAAAATAATTCAACCCGCACCTGCCTCTATGATTTGTATAAAAGATAATGGAAAAAGGGGTGCGTTTTTCGTATGTTTTTGCGTAGATGTAACTTGCTGTATAAAAGACGAGAAAAAATGTCAAACTGTAATGAGGGAAAAAAGCTTTTTAGGCGTGGAGTAAAAATTCCCGTGAAAATTGCGTAAAAAGGAAAAATTTTTCAATAAAACTGTTTACAAGCGGTTTTTTTTGTGTTATAATACTATTTGGTGGAGAAAGTGCTTTTTTATTTTCACGCCGCTGTGAATAAAGGGCGTAAGTCCGCGCTTTGTTCCGTTTTATTAAAAAATAATTATTTCATAAGGAGATATATCATGACCAACAACAAGAAAGTTCTTCAATTCGTTGCAGACGTTGAGGCTTTTGCACAGCCCGACAAAGTCGTTTGGATTGACGGCAGCGACGCGCAGAGAGACGCGTTGCGCGAAGAAGCTTGCGCTACGGGCGAAATCATCAAGCTCAACCAAGAAAAACTTCCCGGCTGTTATTATCACAGAACGGCAGAAAACGACGTTGCGCGCGTAGAAGACAGAACGTTTATTTGCTGCGAAAACGAAGAGGACGCACTTCCTCATTCCATCGTTAAGTGGAAAGCTCCCAAAGAAGCTTACGCTATGGTAAACGAAATTGCAAAAGGCGCTTACAAGGGCAGAACGATGTACGTTATCCCTTATTCCATGGGCGTTGTAGGCTCGCCTTTCTCGAAAATCGGTATCGAAATTACCGACTCCATCTACGTTGTTCTCAACATGATGATCATGACGAGAGTAGGTAAAATGTGCCTTGACCAACTCGGCGCAGACGGCGACTTCGTTAAAGGCTTCCACGCAAAGTGCGACGTAAATCCCGAAAAGAGATATATCATGCACTTCCCCGAAGACAACACGATTATTTCCGTAAACTCTGCTTACGGCGGCAACGTATTGCTCGGTAAAAAGTGCTTCGCGCTTCGTATCGCAACCAACCTCGGTAAGAAAGAAGGTTGGATGGCAGAACACATGCTTATCCTCGGCGTAAAGCGCCCTCAAGATAAGGAAATGAAGTACGTTGCGGCGGCGTTCCCTTCCGCTTGCGGTAAGACCAACCTCGCAATGCTCATTCCTCCCAAGCAGTACTTGGACGCAGGTTATAAAGTAGAATGCGTGGGCGACGATATCGCATGGATCCGCGTGGGCGAAGACGGCAGACTTTGGGCTTGCAACCCCGAAAACGGTTTCTTCGGCGTTGCGCCCGGTACCAACGAAAAGTCCAACCCCAACGCGCTTGCTTCCACCCGTCAGGGCACGATCTTCACGAACGTGGCGCTTAACCCTGCAGATAACACCGTAT
>JAFTMQ010000029.1 GCA_017452305.1 Clostridia bacterium
CATAACTTGCACAGTTAGGCGCGTCGAAAGTGATAATGTCGGGCAAGCTACCCTCGTTGTGCATACCAACCAACTTCTGTTCGTAGTCGGCTGCGCCTGCGGTACGTGCAATATAGGACGCCGACGCCTTAATTTTTTGGTCTTTATACGCCGCGTTGAAGGCGTCGATACGTTTTTTATACGCCTTACCTTCCGCCGAAGACGCGTCAACGTGGAACATAATTTTTACAACCGTATTCCCTTCCGCGTCTATTTGAGGTTCACTGCCGCTGCCGCCGCACGCCGTCGCAAAAAGTAACGTGGACGCCATCAAAATTACGCCTGCTTTCTTTAAAAATTTCTTCATAATATTTACTCCTTTACGGTCTTTTTTATTTTGTCGTAACACCCATTTGGAATTTGGTGCTAAGCATCGTTCTCGTAGGTACACTCTTGCCCTCGATTTTATCAATCAAGAGCCGCACAACCGTCCGCGCCATCTCTTCGATGGGCTGTTCTACGGAAGTGAGATAGCGATTGTCGCTCCATTGCTTAAACGAACCGTCGTATGCCACGATTTGCAGCTCGTCGGGGACGAGAATGCCCTTTTTTACCGCCGCTTCCACCAAGACCTGCGCCATCGTATTACCCGACGCAAACACGCCGTCAACGTCCGGATATGCTTGCAAAAAGTCTTCTACAACGCTACTTTCGTCGCCGTGGAAAATTACGTCGTTTTTGATGCGGGGCGGCATACCTTGCTCTTTCATAACGTCTAAATATGCCTCTTCACGCTTTAAGACTTCGGAATCGACAAGCGGTTTTGAACCAACGTAGCCAATGCGCTTACAACCTTTTTGAATAAGGTATTCCACTGCGTTTTTCGTCGCCTCGTAGTTGTTTGACGTTACGTAGGGAATATCCAAGCTCAACGGTCTGTCAATGGAAACCAACGGACAGTCCTTTAAATCTTCTTCCGAATGCTCGAAGTGGGTCACGAAAATCGCACCGTCCACCTCTCTGCTGCGAATACGCTGTAAAATGAGCGTTTCCTTTTCGATACGTCGTTGGGAAGACACCAATAAAACGGTGTACCCGAACTTATCCGCCTCGTCTTCCACGAAATATGCCAAGTTAGCAAAAAACGGATGGTTGACAAGGGGTACAAGCAAGGCGATAATGCCGCTTGCGTCCTTGCGTAAGCGGGACGCCATTTGGTTGGGGACGAATTTTAATTCCCGAATCGCCCCCAAAACGCGTTTTTTCGTTTCCTCGTTGACCGATTGTCCGCCGTTCAATACACGGGAAACCGTTCCAACGCCGACGCCTGCTTTTTTAGCTACGTCCTTAATCGTTGTTGCCATATTTTTTTCTCCGAAGTACAAGCACCACCGCCAGACCAAGAGGCAACGCGGCACATACGCTCATCGAGGACGCACAGCCCGAATCCTTTTGGCTCGGTTTATATTCGCTAATCGATTCAACCGTAACCGTCGCCGTCAGCGATTCCGTCAAGACAACGGTGTTTTCACCGAGGATAAATGCCGATTGGTCAATCGTCAAAATCCCGTTTTTAATTGTATAAAGTTCTTCGCTTAAAAGCTCGCCGCGGACGGTTACGCTCGTAACCTTTTCGTTACCGATAAAGAAGACCGCGTTCGTGCCCTCTTGCAAGGTCAAATCCTGCAAGGTTATCTTCGGCAAAGCCGTTACGTTTACTTGTACGGTGTAGCTAAGCGATTTGCCCACCACCAACAGCTCGTAAACGCCAACCTCGGGAAGAATTGCAAAATAGTTTTCGGAAAGACGAATTTCTCTACCCTTTACGTTGTAAAACTCTCTGCTGATTTCCGCCTTACCCAACGTGTTATTGTAAATGGTTACGATACCTTGTTCCACCGCACTCTTGATAACCAAGTCGCCCAAGTTGTAAGTGTAACCATCGTTTTGCAAGCCTACCGCCGAGAATACCGCGCGTGTTGCGCAAACGTTCAAGCCAACGAAACCGCTCAAAGGTGCGTCTGCACGCGTGTCCGTTACGTCCACTAACGTTCTGCCGTTTAATGCCACCGTGATGTGGTTGCCCTTCGCCGTTACGCTAAGGGTGATATTCTTCAAATCCACGTCGCCCGCATACACGTTTGCAAGCTCGCCGTAAGGCGTCCAAAGCTTGATGATTTTTCCGTTTTTATCGTAGTTTGCAATATAATAATCGCGCATTTCCGCGTCCGCACGGAAGATTAAAGCCGCCGCCGCGCCGTCACCCAAATCGAACTTTGCAGTGTACGTGAAATCCGTGCAAAGCGTTTGGGAAAGAATGAAACCGTCGCCCGAAGGTTGATTGCCGACAAGGCCGTTTGCGGTCATCAACCAATCCCCCGCGATAATGCCCTCGTTGGTAAATACAACGTCCGATTCCATTTTACCGTCATAGACGGTAACCGAAACAGTCTTTTGTGCGTTGCCGCAAGATACAAGCACGGTTGCTTGCCCCGCCTTCAACGCCTTGATAACCGCGCCGTGCTCCGTAGGGATTACGCTGACGACGTCCTCGCCCGTTTCCACTGCCCAAGTTACTTCGCCGCCGCTTGTTGCGTATACGCTAATTTCTTTTTCCGTGGTCAAATTTTTGGAAAGTTCTACGTTCTCTTTGGAAAGATAGAGCATCGTTTCGTCGGTTTGTACGCTTTCATCGCGCCAAACGGACGCGATATGGTTTGCATAGAGATTTTTTACGGTAACTTCGCCCGTGGTATGGAAGGATGCACCGAAGGAATAGGGTGCGGCAAACGTCAATACGTAGAAAGGAATCGTACCGCCGTCGCAGAACACTTCCACACTGCCGTTATCCGCCAAGATATAGAACTGTAAATCCGTACCGGCCCTTGCGCCCGAGGTATAACGGACGTGATAGTTGGGCATCGGCAACCCACCGTCGTAGGTGTGCGTTCTATCTACGTAGTAACCTTCCGCTTTCGTCCAACCGATTTCCGTGTATTCGTTGCCCGAGCTTTGCACGCGGAAGAATACGTTTTCTTCGTTAGGGTTTTCGATAGTCGCCGAGATTTCAACCGTTCTCGACGCTACGTTCTTCAAGAGATTTTCACTGTTGGCGTTGACACTCGTTTGGGAAACGGAAACAACCTGCGTCTTATCAAACGCGTCGCTGTCACGCACAATCGGCGTTTGCGAAAGCATATATCCGTCGCCGCTCTTCACAAGCCCCCATTCTACGGGAATCGTAACACCGCCGCCGTTCCACGTCTTTCTATTCGCCGCTAACGAGCCGCTTTCAATAGACGCCGCGCCGCCGGGGACGCCGCTAAACCAGCTTACGCTGAGCGTCTTGCCACAATATTCGCTCGCCGTATCGTCAATGTAGAAGGTTTGCGTTGCGTAAGAGTCGGGGCCGTAGTCCATCTTTTGATAGGGAACTTCTTCCGCAGACATTTGGGAAATATCGTTGCCCTTTAAATCCAAGAACTGAATTTTTCCGTTTTCTTTATCGTAAGCAATATTGCCTACCAAATAATTTCTACCCGTCAAGGTGAGCACCGCACGGGACGAGCCGTCGTCTGCCGTAAGGAATACGACGTCGGGGCATTCCGAACGGAAATCCCTATTGACGTCGACCAAATAGCCCTTAAAGCCGCCCGCCGCCGACCAATCAATTAAGTTGGTGGATTTCATAAACCAAATATCGCCAGTGGCCATACCCGTTACCGCCATACCCCAAAGCGTTACCTTATCCCCATCCTTTTCTACGGGGAATACCTTCGGGTCACGGCAGTCCGTTTTGTGCGGACCGACCACAATCGTTTGCGGAATGCGCACGCGCTTCGTCCACGTCATACCGCCGTCGTCGCTCGACATCAAAACTTGGTCTTGCAAGCCACCGTCGCGGGTGTAAAACGCAATCAAGCCCTGGCCGTTTCCGTTGGGGAACCAACCGCGTTCATCAATCGCGTCGCTCATACCGGGACGATAAACCATCGCCGAGCCCGACCACATATAGCCGTTGCCGGGGCC